>CAJLLH010000127.1 GCA_905207385.1 uncultured Eubacteriales bacterium | reverse complement strand
CCCCTTGCGCCGAGCGGCGCTATTTAATTTTGTCCGCTGGTTTCGCGCTCTTTTGCAAGCATTTGCGCTGTTTCTGAAAGAATCAGGCAAAAAGTCTGGTCGCATTCGCCGCCGTATTTTTCTACAGCTGCAGCAACTGCTTCATTCAATGCCGTACCGTCAAGTTTCTCGGCGGCAGAAAGTATCTCTTCGGCGCATTCGGCGGCCTTGTCCTCTGCAACAACGCCTTCAAGCATTCCGCTTATGGCGTCTGCGCCTGTAGCCGCGCCCCCGCCGCCGCTGAATTTATCTGCCGCGGCGCTTAACAGCATGGTAAGCGTTCCTATACACAATCCGCGTTCTGTAACTGCAGAAATATTTTCAAAGGCAAAAAGCGCGTCTTGTTCCGCTATGCTTTTGTAAACGGCAAAAATCAATCCGCCTACAACATATGCAAGCACGGTGGCAAGCTTCGGCTTGTTTTTAAGCACGGTCTTTCTGGAAAGTAAGTAAATCGCCGCGTTGGCGACGGTTATAAGAATTACATCCAGCCCGTAGCGGGCAAAAATTTCGCATAACTCCATACGTTACGTCCTCTCCTTTAAAGGGGGAACATATCGTAAACAGCCTGCACCGCTCCGCACATCATCGCGCGCCGACGCAAATAGCGGCAGACAGAATATTTAATTGCAACGTACCCCCTTCATAATATTTTTTTCACCCGACAGCTATTTAATAAAGCGCATTGCGCGCTTTCAAACGCTGAATAAGCAAATAAAACTTTGCAAAATTTTAAAAATTTTCACATAAAAGTCTTGACGGGCTTTTTGCGTTGCTGTTTGCGCCGCTTATGCGCTTAAAATTTTTTAAGGGTGTGGCGATTTGATTTGCTTAAAATTTGTCTTTATGATAAAATCTGCGTTATGAGAATGCACAGAAAAGATAATCTTGACGCGCGCCTTGCCGCGTGCGCAGACATAATGACGGGCGCCGACCTTACCGAAAAGAATATGAAAAAGGCGGCAGAAATGAAGGCTTACCTTGATTTTGAAAGTATTTTCAAAAACGGTAACCCCGTACACCTTGAAATAGGTTGCGGTAAAGGCGGTTTTGTGTGCGGTATGGCAAAATTGCACCCCGATGTTAATTTTGTTGCGGTGGAAAAGGTTTCCAACGTAATAATTACCGCTTGCGAGGCGGCAAAAGAGCAAGGGCTTACCAACGTACATTTTATAAACTGTCCCGCCGAGGTTCTGCCCCGCTACATAAAGGATGGCAGCATAGCTCGCATTTACCTCAATTTTTCCGACCCTTTGCCCAAACTCGGGTATTCGGCTCAGCGGCTTACCAACCCCAGATTTTTGAATATCTATAAAAATCTTTTAGAAGAAGGCGGTAAAATCTGGCAGAAAACTGATAACGAAGCCTTTTTTGATTACTCTCTGGAAAGCTATGCCGAATGCGGCTGGAAGGTAGAGAAGGTATGCCGCGACCTGGCGGCAAATCCTTTTGATGGCAACGTTATAACCGAGCACGAGCAGAAGTTTATGGACGACGGCAGAAAAATTTTCCGCGCGGTAGTCCGCGTTGCAAAATAATCTGCGGCGGTAAAAGTGTTATAGTTAATGTTTGACCGCGAGGTTGTCATAGCAATAGTTAATCTGATGTTAATTTAATTAATGTACAGCGCGGTCAATGTGAAGAATAAAAAATTCGGGCGCGATGCGCAACCAAACAACACCAATCAAGACAAACAAAACTCCCGCAAGTTTAAACTTGCGGGAGTTTTTTAATGTATTTCAATTAATTTGCACGTTGAAGTATTTTGCCTTGCTTTATCGTGCTATTGCTAAAACAGCAAACCGCGGTTAAGTAAAAAAGCGTTCTTTGTAAGTTCGGGCTTGCGCTGCAAGGAGATAGTTTATTTTAAAATTAACGCGCTAAAAACGGAAATTGAGTAATGACGAGGAAGTAGTGCTTGTGTGAAATCTGAGAGCTGATTAGCGACAGGTAGAGAAACAGTAGAAGTATGGAGCGGCGGGAGTATGGAACATCGAGGGCGATTAGCGGTAGAGTTGCGGTAGGAGGTGAGTAATGGGAGGTTATGAATGGTGATGTTTAGTTGTGGCGAGGTGGCGAGAAAAAGTGAAAGCGGTTAGAGTAGAGGAACGTTTGAGCAAGGAATGGTGGGGTGAATAGGGAAAGGAAATTAGGACAGCTGGAGTATTGAACGGCTTGGGTAGAGTTGCGGCAATAGGTGAGGAACGGCAATAGGTGAGTAAAAATGGGGTGTACAGGCGCGCATAAATTTTTTCGACGTATACGCTAAAACAGTAGGGGCAGAGTTTGACTTTTAATTAATTGGTGCGCACATATGCACAAATGAACGCTTGTAATTATAATGCGTGCCGCACCTTTTTGCAAAATTAAAATTGCCCCGCAAATATGCTTCGGCAGTTATAAAAATCGGCATAAATGCCGCACCTTTAGTGAAATAATCCGCAAATATCCCTTGAATATAATAAAAAACGGATTTGTACTGCGCTTTTAATAAGGTTTTCCGCAAATATGCCTCAACTATAAAAAACGGCATATATTGCACTTTAGTAAATTGCCGCGCACATATGCCTGAACTATCATAAAAAAATAAGCGGCACATATGCCGCAATTTTAATTAATTGCACCGCATATATGCCGCAACTATTCAAATTTTATTCTTACTTTGCAAGCAGGGTAAAAATAGCTTTTATTGCGTGCAGTCTGTTTTCGCCCTGATCGTAAACTATGCTGTGTTTGCCGTCAATAACTTCGGCTGTAACTTCAAGTCCGCGCGTTGCGGGTAGGGGGTGCATAAAGCATGCATTGTGTTTTGCATAACTCATAAGTCCCGCGTCAACCTTGTAAGGCGCAAGCGCTTCTTTTTCTTCTTCGGTGGGTTCTGTGTGGTAGCGGTATGCGTTAGTATAAACAAAATCGGCGTCGCGTACGGCTTCTACGGGGTTGTCGGTAAAATAAATTTTGCCCATCTGTTCGGCGGCTTCGATATTTTCGCGCTTCATTCCGTACCTTGCGGGGCAGGCAACCGAAACTTCCATTCCGCACTTTACCGCGCCTATAACAAACGAGGAAGTTGCGCTTGTAGCCTTGCCTACAACGGCAAGTTTTACGCCCGCGAGTTCGCCCTTCTTTTCCCATATGGTATAAAGGTCGCAGATTGCCTGAATGGGCACGCAGTCGTCGTTATGCGAATTTATTATCGGCATGGAGGATATGGAAGTGAACTCGGTAAGCAGTTTCTTGTTTATTCCGCGCGTAACAAGCGCGCCTACGCCGTAGCGCGAAATAACGTTTACGATATCCTTTATGTTTTCGCCCGCGCTCATATCCCTGCTGTTGTAAGGCAGGTCAACGCAGGTGCCGCCCAGTTGCTGAGTGCCAATCTCTATCGCGCTGCGCGTGCGCAAAGAAGTATCGGCAAACAACAGCGCGACGGTTGTGCCGTGCAGTATATTCGTTTCTTCGTGCGCCTCGAATTTGCGTTTCAACGCCTTCGTGGCATATAAAAATTCAAATATTTCCTCCGTGGAGTAATCGGTAAGACCCAAAAGGTGCTTTTTTGAAAGTACGTAAGAGGGGGAATAACGGTTTATATCCATAATAATTCTTCCTTGAACGGCACGCGCGTGCCTTATTCTTTGGTACGGCTTAAGCCGGTTTGCATTCTCCGCTTTATTGTTTCGTGCGGCAAGATGTATTTATATTAAAATCATTATACTACACTTTCCGCGCATTTTCAACTGTAAATTTTTAGTTGCGCCGCAAACTGCACATATTTTTTGTCTGAACGGGAAAACGCGCAATTTATCTTGTCAAAAGTTTTAACTTTTATTAATCTCCCCGTTTTCGCGCGCCTTGCGCGAAAATTCGCAACCGCAGTAATTCTGCCTGTAAAGGTTGTGTTCGCCCGCAAGCTGACAGCTTCTTAAATATCCGTTTCGCTTTTTGAAATCGCTGTAAAGCCAGTTTGCACTGAATTCGGCGGCAACCTTTTCGCCTATGGCGTTTATCGCGGCGGAAGATTTAAGCGGGCTTACAGTGAGGGTGGTTGCAAAGTATTCAAAGCCCAGCTTTTCGGCTTCTTCGGCGGTTCGGCGTATGCGCAGTTCGTAACATTTAAGGCAGCGCGCTCCGCCCTCGTGGCAGTCTTCAAGACCGCGGCTCATATCGTAAAACCTTTCGGCGCCGTGTTCGCAGTCGGCTATGTCCGCCCAGCCCGTCTCTTTTATGAAGCGTATCTGTTCGGCTTTGCGCTTTGAATATTCTTCGTCTTCTATGTTGGGGTTATAATAAAATACAGTTATGCGGAAATAATCTTTAAGCCGCTCAAGGCAGGCGGAGGAGCACGGCGCGCAACAACTGTGCAAAAGAAGCGTTGCCTTT
>CAJLLH010000126.1 GCA_905207385.1 uncultured Eubacteriales bacterium | reverse complement strand
CGTCGCAGGATATGGTCATCGGCTGCTACTACCTGAGCTGCATCCGTCCGGGCGCGAAGGGCGAGGGCCGCTGCTTTGCCAACGAGGACGAGGTGGTTGAAACTATATACGACCTCTTCCTTGACACGGGCTATACAATGGATACGCACACCGGCTGCGCTATGAAGGTGGTCAACGACTGGTTCTACAAGAATAAAAAGGATACTATAAAGGTGGTGGTGGTATCCACGGCCAACCCCTACAAATTCCCGCAGGACGTGCTGTATGCCGTAACGGGCAACGACGTCAAGGACAGCTTCAAGGGCATCAAAAGGCTTCACGCCGCAACGGCTATGGCTGTTCCCAAAAGCCTTTCGGGTCTGCGCGACAAGCCCGTCCGCTTCACAAAGACGGCAAAGCGCGACAATCTGTTTGAAGAAGTGCTCGAATTTGTGGATAAAAAATAAATTGCTTTATATTTTCGGGGCAACCGCAATTTTGCGGTTGCCCCTTATATATGCCCCGATTAACCGCATTTTTTCAGCTTAATTTTTCGGTTAATTGCGGCATTTTAAGGCTTTAAAATGCAGACGGTTTGCCTCTTTTTGGCAATCGGCGGCGGGAAACAAAAAAATTTCAGTTTTGCGTTTTGCGCGATTTATGGTGAAAAAGGTGTGTAAATTTCCGCTTACTTTGGTGATTGACAAAATGAATGCCGCAATCTCGTTGCATTTTAATGTGCGTTATGCTAAAATAATGTCATATAAGTAAAATTTTACAAGGCAAAATTTATAGTTTTGCCGTTTAATGAGATTTGCGCCTTTCTGTGCGGAAAGGCGTACAGAGTATTATGGAAGAAGTAAAAGAAGCTCAAACTAAAAAGACTTTATATTCGGCGGTACAGCCCACAAACGCGCTTACAATAGGCAACTATATAGGCGCAATAAAGAATATGGTGGAAATGCAGGACGAATACAACTGTTATTTTGCCATGGCAAACATGCACGCAATAACCGTGCGTCAGGTTCCCGCCCAGCTCAGGCAGAAAACGCTTTCTCTGCTCGCGCTTTATATGGCTTGCGGGCTCGATCCCGCAAAATGCACGCTGTACGTTCAGTCGCACGTGCCCTGCCACGCGGAGCTTGCTTGGGTACTCAATACGTTCACTTACGTCGGCGAAATGGAGCGCATGACGCAGTTTAAGGATAAGAGCGCAAAACATGCCGATAATATAAATATGGGGCTTATGGATTACCCCGTGCTTATGGCGGCGGATATTCTGCTTTACAAAACCGACGTCGTGCCCGTAGGCATAGACCAGCGCCAGCACCTTGAAATCACGCGCGACATAGCAATACGTTTCAACAACATATATTCCCCCACGTTTGTTGTACCCGAGGGGGTATATCCCAAAATAGGCGCAAAAATAGGCGACCTTTTAGACCCTTCAAAAAAGATGTCCAAATCGGCAGAAAACCCCGCCGGCACAATCTTTATGGACGATGACAGGGATACCATTATAAGGAAGTTCCGCCGCGCCGTAACCGACAGCGAAAGCGAAGTGCGCTACGACCCCGAAAAAAAGCCCGGCGTAAGCAACCTGCTTTCCATTTACACGGCGTTCAGCGGAAAGAGCATAGAGGAGGCGGAAAAAGAGTTTGCCGGCAAGGGCTACGGCGATTTCAAACAGGCCGTAGGCGAAACCGTTGCAGATAAACTCGCACCCGTCCAGAATGAGCAGGCGCGCCTTCTTGCAGATAAAGATTACCTCAACTCCGTTCTGAAGGAGGGTGCTGCAAAGGCTTATAAAACGGCGTCGGCAACTCTTTCCAAAGTATACCGCAAAATAGGCTTTTACCAGCTTTAAGGGGAGCGAATGTTCGGTTACATCAGCCCAGACAGACCTTATCTTTTCATTAAAGACGAAACGCTTTACAAGGCGCTTTATTGCGGAGTATGCCGCAGCATATCATCTGAATGCGGTCAGCTGTCCCGCACGGCGCTCACTTACGACATAGCTTTCATGTCCGCGCTCGTGCACAACATCCGCGGCGAAGACGTAAAAATAGTAAAGCGTCGCTGCCCCGTACATCCCTTAAGAAGCCGCCCCATGACGGAAAAGGACGAAATAACGTCAGTGCTTGCCTGCGCCAATACCGCGCTCGCATACTTCAAACTTTCCGACGACAAGGCGGATAAAGATGCGCGCGGCGCGCTCAGGTTTCTTTACAACGGCGGGTATAAAAAGGTGGTTAAAAAGCACCCCCGCATTACAGAGATAGTTTCCGAACAGATGCGCTCTCAGGCAGAGCTTGAAAAGGCGGGCTGTTCGGTGATAGATATGGCTTGCGAACCCACCGCGCTCATGATGCAGCAGCTTTCGCGTTACGCGCTCGGCGAACACGCTACCGAGCATACCGACGCGCTTATGTACGCCATAGGCAAGTGGGTATACCTCATTGACGCTTTAGACGATTACGATAAAGACGTAAAAAAAGGCCGTTACAACGTGCTTTACTTAAACTACGGCGAAAAGACGTTGCAGGCGGCGGTAAACAAGGGCAAAAACGAACTGTTTTTTATATTCGACAGTCTGTTTGCCGATATGCGTCAGCACCTTTCGGCAATTAAATTTCATTTCAATCACGACCTTACCGACAATATAATATTGCGCGGCATTCCTTTAAAAACGCGTCAGGTTATGTTCGGCTGGTCTGAAAACGGGAGAACAGGAAAAAAACATGAAGAAGTCCAATCTTGAACTTTTAGGCCTTTCAGAAGGCGCAACCGAGGAGGAAATCAAGGACGCCTACTCAAAGCTCCGCGCAAAATATCTTGAGGACCGTTTCAAGGACGGCGAAGAGGGCAACGAGGCCGCGCGCATGCTTACAAAGCTTGACGTGGCTTATAACGAGCTCATGAGCGAACTTTCCGAAAACCAGAACGCTTCGGGCGGCGGCACTTCGTTCGATAAGGTCGAAGAGCTTATACGCTCGGGCGACATTCAGGAAGCGCAGCGCGTGCTCGATTCGTTCAACGAAAGAAACGGCCGCTGGCATTATCTTCAGAGTGTGGTATTCTATAAAAAAAGCTGGATGAACGAAAGCAAAAAACAGCTTGAAATAGCCATGCAGCTCGAGCCCGAAAACGAAAAGTACAAGGATGCATACCGCAAGCTTAACGAGCGTCTTAAAAGCAACGCACAGCAGGCGCAGAATCCCGCGGGCAATCAGGGCGTTTACGAAGGCCAGACTATGCAGTCCTCTCCCGACGATCAGATGGGCGGCAATTTCTGTTCGTGGTGCATACAGTGCTGTGCGCTGAATATGTGCATCAATATGCTCTGCAGCTGCTGCAGATAAGCTTTTTCCGGCTGCGCATTTGCGTCCGTCCGCCGCAGGTAGGGCAGTATGAATTCTGAAAATCAAAAGGACGAGGGCAGTTCCCTCCCCGAAAAAAATCAAAATAACTCTGCGCTGACAGAGCAAAACAAGCCGCTTGCGTGCGGCGAAAGCGCAGAAAAAACAGATATCGTCTCGGAAGAGAGCGCGAAAAAAACAGATAACTGCGCGGCTAACTCCGATAACGGTTCAGAAAAAGTCGATGGCGGCGCGGAAAAGGGTGCGGAAAACTCCGCAACTCAAAGTTCTGACGACGATTTTTTTGCTGAACAGGCTTCGGACGCCGCAAAAGCGCCTTCACACGGTGAAGGGGAAAACAACGCACAGTCTTGCCAGAGCGCGCAACGCAAAAAGGGCGGCAAAAAGTTTGTGCTGTGGCAGAAACCTGTCGAGGGCAAGAAAAAGAAGTATTCTCCCTCGTTCGTGATTGCGCTTTCGGGCATATCCTGCGCGGTGGCGGTGGTTGCGCTCAGCCTCGGCATTGCAAGCGACGTGCTTGTGGCAACCGGCTATATAATTGCGCAGATTGCGCTTATGGCGCCCCTTGCAAAACAGTTTTACCTCGGCGATTTCCTCGCATATCTCGGCACTGTTCTGCTTGCCGTGGTGTTCGGCGCTACAATAAAATTCTGGGATCTGGTTCCCTTTGTAATGTTCTTCGGTCTGCATCCGCTTTTCAACGCTTTTCAGGTTAAGTACAGGGTTAACAAGTGGATTGCGCTCGCCGTAAAAATAGTTTGGTTCGACGTAACTTTGTACGTAATGTACCTTCTTGTTTTCGGCGGAGTTCTGGGCGCCGGTCAGTCCGATTCGGCATTTTTCGACTTTGTAAACAAATACATATGGCTGTTTATCGCAGTTTTCGGCTCGCTCCTTCTGTGGGTGTACGACTACGTCATGATGAAGGCTCAGCACTGGATAAACGTGCTTGTTTACAAAATTAAAAAATAGTTTTTGTAAGTTTAAAGATGTATGCGCGGGCGTGTAACGTGCCGCGTGTTAAATAAAAAGCGCATATAGTGTGCGCAATAAAATGTGAAATAAAATAAATTGCGGCGGCAATATGCCTTATTTAACA
>CAJLLH010000125.1 GCA_905207385.1 uncultured Eubacteriales bacterium | reverse complement strand
CTCAATAAATTGCACGGCATATATGCCTTAAACAACCGTTTATTTTATGTTTTCGTCGTTTGATGCGCCGCTATCTTCTGCGCCGCAAGAAATTTCTTCGTCGGGGCTGTTGATATCTTCATTGGTTTCAGCGCCGTCTGTCGCCGCTTTGTTGCGCGCAAAGTGTTTTCTGAATATGCTTCGCCTGAAAAGAACTATATTGAGTACGATAAACGCCGCACCCGCTATCACACAGGTAATAAGCGCAGCAAGGTCGCTCGTCGCGGCATATGGCGCAAGGAACATCAGCGGAAAGCCGAAAACTATTGCGGGCAGGCTCTGGTAAACAAGGTTTTCGCTTGCGGGGGTGCGGTAACTTCCGTCTATCTCGCGCAGAAGTATCATGCCCGTGCTCGCCGTGCCCGTAAGCATGCCGAAGAATGCAAGGAACTGTTCGTGCCTGTACGAGGGAAACAGCTTTTTGCTTACAAAATTTACGTAAATAAAGGTTGCCGCCGTTCCGAAAAGTGCAAGCAGCAGAAGAACTACCCAGTATTCCGCAAGCAGAGGAAGCTGTATTGCCGCCACGCCCGCAACTATCATAATGTCGAACGCAAGCCCGCTTATTCTGTCCATCATGTAGTTGTTTACTATGCGTTTTTTAACTATTCCTTTATCGTAAAGCTTTGCAAGCAACGCCTTTGCTGGAATGGTGAGCAGTACGCCTATAAGGAAGTTGAAGCCGAACAGCGTGTCTGCAAGCGAGGGGATAAGCGCAGAAAGCCCGTACATTATGCCGAAAGAAACGGCATATACCGCAAGCACTACGCCTAACTGTACCGTCATTTTATCCATGGAGGAAACGGCGGGAATTTCGTTTTCGTCTTCGTAGTCAGAAAGCGTGCTGCGCTTTTCGGAAGAATCGATTTTGATAAGTCCTTTGCGCCGCATCACATTTATGTAAATTACGCCGCATATGCACGCCACAAGGAAGCCCGTCGCGGCTATCGTAAGCCCGAAGTTGGCTCCGCCTTCAAAGCCGTAAGTATTTTCGTAAATTTTTCCGTAGTTGAGCGCCTGACCCGTTCCCTGACCGAAACCGAAGGCAAGGAGTATGCCCGCGGCGGAAATCATTCCGTCTGTTTTAAGTCCCCAAACCGCGATTATGGTTATAACAAGTCCTAAAACCGCCTGAATAAGGTAACCGTTTACGGTGGTCAGACCTGAATCGAAAATTTCGCCCGCGCGCTTTTTGCTAAATTTCTTTTTTGAATTGCGCATGCCCGAGGCAATAAAGCCTATGCCAAGGCAGTGGTAGGTTATCATTTCCAGCATTTCCATGCCCGAAGGTCCGTCGCTTCCGTCGCCGTACGCAGGCAGGTTGAAAAGGTAATCTCCCGCGGTGAAATATACTATAGTGGAAATAATAAGCAGAATTATGCCGCCCAGAACGGATACGGGTATAAGCGTCTTCTGCAGAAAGGGTATAAAACGTTTAAGCGCGGACGCAATCAGCATGCTGGCAAGCAGCGTTGCGAATACCGTTATGAACGTCCATACCCCGAGTTCCGAAAAACTCATTTGCCGTCCTCCTCGTTAATATGTGTCTGACCGCCTTGCGCGCCATTCGTTTCGCCGTGCGCGTTCAAGGCGTTTTTTGCAAGTTTTTTAAGCCCTTCAAAAATGTGCACGTATTTGACTGAGCAAAACCTCGGTCCGCCCTTTACCTGAAGCGTTCTGCCGTCATAGTAAAAGTTGAATTTCTTTTTGCCGACGGCGGTTATTGCAAAAATATCTTTAAGCGGATAAACGTAGTTCGCGCCTTCGCCGGTTATGTAAAGGTTTTCTCTGTCCATGCTCACGCGCGTGCCGCCAAGCTTGACCTTTCTTTTGAACTTCAGACTTTCGCGGAAAAGTATGCCATCGTCGCTTACCGTTTCTCCGTCTGCAACGCGTGCGGCAATTTCGCGGCGCTGCCATTCGTACCATTCGTAAATGCGTCCGTAACCGCATACGGGCGGGGATATGTGCAAATCTTCGGTATATTCGGCGCTTTTTCCGCAAGCCGTGCAGGCAAAGCGCGTGCCTTCGGAACGTATCGTGCCAACGCTTCTGCATTCGGGGCATATGTAAAGCGCGCGCTCTATGTATTCGGCGCGGCGGCGGCTTTTGTAGCGCTCGCCCGAGGTCGTGTCGTCTACGTCAAGTTCGGCCTTTATTATTTCAAAAAGCTCGGCGACGGACATTTTCGCGTATTCTTCGGGGTAAATTATGCGCTTTACTTTGCCCGTATAAGCAGTGCCTTTGCGCACCGCACCGCCCCAACGCGGGTCCGTTCCGTAGCCGCCGCAAAGGTTGTATAAAACCAGCGGCACTTTGGAAAGTTTTACAAGCTTTGCAATGGAATCGTCCATTTCCCACTGTCTGCCGCTGAGCGTTCTGTTGCCTTCGGGCGATATGCTCACCGCGCCGCCTTCTTTGAAAATTTTCAAAGCCGTTCTGACGGCGTTCAGGTCGGAAAGCGACTTGCTTTTGGGTATGGGGTGCACAAGGTAATTTATTAAAGGGGATACCTTTAAATTGAAAAGATCGTCCGAGGCGAAAAAGTACAGCGGGAATTTGAAAGACTTCGCAACGAAGAAGGGATCCATCGTAGCCTGATGGTTGTTGAGTATAAGGCACGGTCCGCTTTTTATCGGCGCGGGAATTGCCTTGTAATTGTACTTTAAGCGGAAAAACGGCGCCATAACCACCCTTAAAAAGGCGAATACGCGCGCGTGCCGCTTTTTTATCCAACTGTCATTCTTTTTCTGCATAAATTGCTCCGAACGTTAGCCGCCGCAAGAGGCGGCTTTTAAAAAAGGTTTGCATTTTATTATACCAAATTGTGCTTTTGCTGTCAACGTCGCCGCGCGCCGCAAGGGGCTTAAAGAAAAATTTCACATTTGCTATTTTTTTCTTCCGTTTTTTGTCCGCCGACTGTTCTTTGCTCACGTAAGGCAAAATTATATAATTTAATGTCGATTTGCATTTGCTTTAACGGCGGGCGTGTGTTATACTGTAGGGGATACTGAAATTACACGCGGGTACGCATGTCCGCACAAGGCGGACGGGGAGAAAAAACAATGACCAAGTATATTTTTGTAACGGGCGGCGTTGTATCCGGCCTCGGCAAAGGCATTACGGCGGCATCACTGGGCAGGCTTTTAAAATGCAGGGGATATAAGGTCGCTTCGCAGAAGCTCGACCCCTACATAAATATAGACCCCGGCACGATGAGCCCTTATCAGCACGGCGAAGTTTTTGTAACGGACGACGGAGCTGAAACCGACCTCGACCTCGGTCATTACGAAAGGTTCATCGACGAAAATCTTAACAAATATTCCAACCTCACTACGGGCAAGGTTTACTGGAACGTTCTCAACAAAGAGCGCAACGGCGAATACCTCGGCCAGACGGTGCAGGTAATTCCGCATATCACCGACGAAATAAAGACCTTTATTTACAACGTCGGCAAAACGACGGGCGCGGATGTCGTAATAACCGAAATCGGCGGCACTATCGGCGATATCGAAAGCCAGCCTTTCATAGAGGCTATAAGGCAGGTTGCGCGCGAAGTAGGCAGGGATAACTGCTGCTTTATTCACGTAACGCTTGTGCCTTACATTTCGGGTTCTGAAGAATTCAAGTCCAAGCCTACGCAGCATTCCGTAAAGGAACTTCAGGGCATGGGCATAAATCCCGACATAATAATTGCTCGCGTTGACGCGCATATGCCCAAGGACGTGCGCACAAAGATTTCAATGTTCTGCAACGTTGCGCCCGAGTGCTGCATAGAAAACCTTACGCTCCCCGTTCTTTATCAGGCGCCCATAATGCTTGAGAAGAGCAACTTCTCGCAGATAGTATGCGAAAGGCTTGCGCTTGACCCCCGCGTAATAGACCTTACCGAATGGAACAAGATGCTCGCCCGCATAGACGCGCGCGACAAGACGGTTAAAATTGCGCTTTGCGGCAAGTACGTTCAGCTGCACGACGCTTACCTTTCCGTTGCGGAAGCCCTTGCGCACGCAGGGTACGAAAATGCCGCTAAGGTGGAAATCAAGTGGGTTGACAGCGAAACCATAACCGAAGAAAACGTTGCCGAAATTTTAGGCGGAGTAGACGGCGTTCTTGTGCCCGGCGGCTTCGGCAACCGCGGCATAGAGGGCAAGGTAATCTGCGCAAAATACGCGCGCGAAAACAATGTTCCCTATCTCGGCATCTGCCTCGGCATGCAGACGGCGGTTATCGAGTTTGCGCGCAACGTGCTCGGCTATAAAGACGCTAACTCTTCCGAATTTGACCCCGAAAGCGCGCACTGCGTAATAGACCTCATGCCCGACCAGCACGGCGTGAAGATGGGCGGCACAATGCGTCTCGGCGCATATCCTTGCAAAGTGCTTGGCGAAAAGATGAAAAAGGCTTACGGCAAGACGGAAATTTCCAAACGTCACCGCCACAGATACGAATTCA
>CAJLLH010000124.1 GCA_905207385.1 uncultured Eubacteriales bacterium | reverse complement strand
TACCGTGCGGCGCGCGCCGCCTGCCCGCTTTTTTTTGCGGCTTTGAAGGCCGCGCGGCATGCATACGCAAATTGCAATTTAAGGGGGGTTTAAATAAATATTATGGAACAGCTCAGCAAAAAGCTTCACAATAAGCCTGAAAGAAAGATAAGAATAATGCAGTTCGGCGAAGGAAATTTCCTCCGCGCGTTCGTGGAATGGATATTGCAGGACCTCAACGACAAGGGCGCAATAAATTCCGACGTGGTAGTGGTCCAGCCCATGCCACTCGGCAGGGTTAAAGACCTCGCCGCGCAGGACGGGCTTTACACCCTCCGCCTCGAGGGTATAGACAAGGGCGAAAGGGTTAAAAAGAGCGAGATTATAGACGTAATCGGCGACTGCGTCAACCCGTTCACCGACTACGAAAAATTCCTTCGCTACGGCGAAAGCGAAGACCTTCAGGTAATCATATCCAACACAACCGAAGCGGGCATCGCGCTCGACAAAACGGACACAGATTTCACGGTATGCCCCAAGTCCTTCCCCGGCAAACTCCTCGCGCTTTTGAAGCGCAGGTACGATAAGTTCGGCGGCGCGGAGGATAAGGGCCTTGCAATAGTTCCCTGCGAACTAATAGACAACAATGGCGACGAGCTTTACAAAGTTCTTACCGAGCTCGCCGAAGTAAACGGCATGGACGAAAAGTTCATAAAGTGGATGCAGACGGCAAACCACTTCACGTCCACGCTTGTAGACCGCATAGTTCCCGGCTATCCCAAGGCGGAAATCCCCGCCATTCAGGAAGAGACGGGCTATACAGACAACAACGTCGTAAAGGGCGAAATTTTCCACCTCTGGGTGCTTAAAAAAGAACCTTTCGTTCAGAAAGTTCTTCCCGCGGACTCCACGGGTCTCAACGTAATTTTCGCCGACGACATCAAGCCTTACAAACAGCGCAAGGTAAAAATACTCAACGGCTCGCACACGGCGCTCGTGCCCGTGGCGTACCTCTGCGGCATAGACACGGTCGGCGAAGCGATGTCCGACCCCACGATAGGCAAATACGTTCGCGACTTTATTTTCGACGAAGTAAATCCCACCATAGACCTGCCTCAGGACCAGATGACGGCGTTTGCCAACAGCGTAATAGAAAGGTATCAGAACCCGTTCATAAGGCACGAGCTGATGTCAATCGCGCTCAACTCCACCACAAAGTTCAGAACAAGGCTTCTGCCCACGCTTTTGGACTACGTGCGCATATTCGGCAAGCTGCCCGAACACCTGATGTTCTCTTTCGCGGCTATAATAGAATTCCACAAGGGCAAGAGGGGCAGCGAAGAAATTGCGCTCAAGGACGACCCCGCATACCTCGCATTCTGGCGCAGAGCGTGGGCTGAATTCGACGGCGACTACCTCGCCCTCGCAAAAAAGGTGCTCGGCTGGACGGACGCTTGGGAGATGGATATGAACTCCATTCACCCCGAAATTGCCGAAAAGGTTGCAAAGAACCTCGAGGATATGGACAAGAACGGCATGCGCGCCGCAGTGGAAAGGTTTGTAAATGGCTAAGGCATCGATAATAATCAACCCGCTCGACAACGTGGCGGTAGCTCTGCGCGACCTTAAAAAGGGCGAAGTTCACGAAGGCGTTGAACTTTGCGAGGACATAACCAAAGGTCATAAGTTCGCGCTGCGCGCCATAAAAAAGGGCGAAGAGGTAATAAAATACGGCAGCAGCATAGCGTACGCCACGCGGGATATCCCCGCGGGCGCGCACGTGCATACGCATAACGTGCACACCAACCTTTCGGAAAATCTTGAATATACGTATACCAAAACGGAATGCCCCGTAAAAAAGGTCGAGCCGCGCAAGATAAACGTATACGAAAGGTCGGACGGCAACATCGGCATTCGCAACGAACTGTGGATAATACCCACGGTAGGCTGCGTCAACGGTCAGGCAAGGCTTATAGCCGATACTTTCAAAGAGCGCTTCGGCACTGAAGGCTTCGACGGAATATACGTATTCACCCATCCCTACGGCTGTTCTCAGCTCGGGGACGACCACGAGCGCACCAAGCTCATTCTGCAGAAGATGGTGCGCCATCCCAACGCGGGCGGCGTGCTCGTGATTGGTCTGGGCTGCGAAAACAACCAGATGGGCCCCTTCCGCGAAGGGCTGGGCAAGGTAGACGAAAACCGCGTTAAATTCATGATATGTCAGGACGAATCTGACGAAATCGAGGCTGGCGTGGCGCTCGTAAAGCAGATAGCCGACGTAATGAAAAACGACAGGCGCACGGAAAAAGATATGTCCTGCCTTAAGGTAGGTTTGAAGTGCGGCGGCTCGGACGGGCTTTCGGGCATAACGGCAAACCCGCTCGTCGGACTTTTCAGCGACTATATAGTAGCCTGCGGCGGCACTACGGTACTTACCGAAGTTCCCGAAATGTTCGGCGCGGAGCAGAAGCTGATGAACCGTGCCAAAGACGAGGAAACGTTTGAAAAAACGGTTAAACTAATAAACGATTTCAAAGATTATTTCAGGCGCAACGGACAGGTGGTATACGAAAATCCCTCGCCCGGCAACAAGGCGGGCGGCATAACCACGCTTGAAGATAAATCGCTCGGCTGTACGCAGAAGTCGGGTTCTTCCGCCGTGCAGGACGTCGTGTTCGACGACGGATATGTAACGGCAAAGGGGCTCAACCTTCTCAACGGTCCCGGCAACGATATGGTTGCCGTAACCAATCTGGGCGCGGCGGGCTGCCATCTCGTTCTTTTCACTACGGGCAGGGGCACGCCGTTCGGCGGCTTCGTACCCACGCTGAAAATAGCTACGAACAACGAACTTGCCGCAAAAAAAGCAAACTGGATTGATTTCAACGCGGGCGCCGTTCTTGAAACGGGCTTCGAAGTCCAGCTTGATAAACTTATCGATCTCGTGGTTGAGGTAGTCAACGGTAAACCTGCTAAAAACGAACTCAACAACACGCGCGAACTTGCAATTTTCAAAACAGGAGTTACTTTATAATGAAAGAATTTATGGACAAAGACTTTCTTCTCGACACCGAGACAGCCAGAAAGCTCTATCACGAACATGCAGAAGATATGCCTGTAATCGACTATCACTGCCATCTTCCTCCCAAGGAAATATACGAGGACAAGAAGTTCCGCAACCTTGCCGAAGCGTGGCTCGGCGCGGGCGACAGGTACGGCGACCACTACAAGTGGCGCGCCCTCCGCGCAAGGGGATATGAAGAAGATTCTATCTCCGGTCCCGACGACGATTACAAAAAATACCTTCAGTTTGTGGAATCCATGCCCTATTTCGTAGGCAACCCGCTCTATCTGTGGTCGCACCTCGAAATGCAGCGTTACTTCGGCATAAAGGACGTTATTTGCCCCGAAAACGCCGAAAAAATCTGGAACGAGGCTAACAAAAAGCTCGAAACGCTCACCGCGCGCGAGATGATGTATAAGTTCAACGTAAAGACGGTATGCACCACCGACGACCCCGTGGACAGCCTTGAATGGCACAAGAAGATGGCGGAGGATAAAACGCTCAGGGTAAAGGTTCTTCCCGCGTTCCGTCCCGACAAGGCGCTCAACGTAGAACTTTCGTGGTTCGCCCCTTGGGTAAAGCAGCTTTCGTCCGTATGGGGCAAGCCCATAAATTCGCTTGAAGACCTGTGCAACGCGCTTGCAGACAGAATAGCCTTCTTCGCAAGCATGGGCGCGCGCATTTCCGACCACGCGCTCGACGTAGTGCACTTTGCGCCCGCTACATATGAAGAGGCTAACGCCGTATTCCTCAAAGGCATGAACGGCGAAAACATCTCTTCCGAAGAGCAGGATAAGTACAAGGGTTATCTTCTCATAGCGCTCGGCAAGGAGTACGTAAAGCACGGCTGGGTACAGCAGTACCACATCGGCGCGCTCAGAAACAACTCCAAAACAATGCTCGAAAAGATAGGTCCCGATACCGGCTTCGACGCAATTGACGACGAAAACTATATGGAAAAGCTTTCCGCCCTTCTCGGCGCGCTCGACAAGGCCGACGCTCTTCCCAAAACCATACTTTACTGCCTCAACAACCGCGACAATTACGCGCTTACCGTACTTGCCGGCTGCTTCCAGAAGGAGGGCGTAAAGGGCAGAGTTATGGTCGGCACGGCGTGGTGGTTCCTTGACCAGCTCGACGGCATGAAGCAGAACATGGAAACGCTCATGCAGGTAGGTCTCATCGCGCAGTCCGTCGGCATGCTCACAGACAGCCGTTCCTTCCTTTCCTATCCCCGTCACGAACTGTACAGACGCCTTCTTTGCAACGTTCTGGGCAGACTTGTGGAGGAAGGTCAGTACCCCGCATCTCAGCTTAAAACGCTCGGCAAGATAGTGGAGGACATCTGCTACAACAACGCCGCCGAATATTTCGGCTTCGATAAGTAATAATACCGCGCCGCTTGATTGCGCGCAAAAGTATTGTTTGTGTTTTGTTAAAAACGCCCGC
>CAJLLH010000123.1 GCA_905207385.1 uncultured Eubacteriales bacterium | reverse complement strand
GCCGCGCTCTATGAAATCGGCGAGCCGCTGAATCATTACGAAAGTTTTGCCGCTGCCGGCAGAGGCGGAAACTATGACTTTGCCGCTCTTTTCTATAGCCGCCTGTTGTTCGGGCGTTGCATTGCCTGCCATATCATTCCTCCCCCTTTGTTTTTCTCACCGCGCGGGCGATATCGGTGCACGTTACGCCGTCCACCTCGCGACCGTCGGCATCGACGCCCTCGGCAAAGCCGCACATGCCACCCATTTTGCAGTATTCGCATACGCCCGCGTACGGCGACGGAGTTATATTTCCGCCGAACATCTCTTCCGCGCCCCTGTAAGCTATAAGCGAAGAATAGTCTATGAAATCGCGGAAATCATCTTCGGAAAGATTGCCCGAAAGCGTTCTGCCGTTGAGGTATGCGTCGAAGTATTTGCTGCGCTGTTTTTCGCCAAGCGTTTTATCGGAATTTTTAACGACTTCCTCTCCGTTATCCATAAAGCCCGTAAGCGTGAAATCGCCGCCTTCCTTATCTTTGAACTCGATATTGGCGGGGAAGTAATACGCGCCCGCGGGGCGCTTGCCGCGCGAAGCCGCCAGAAGGTACAGCGGAAGCTGAAGTTTTACGCCCGCATAATATTTGTCGGGGTCGGCGTCAACGCCGCCCGTTTTGTAGTCTATGACGCGGACAAGGTCGCCGCATTCGTCCACCCTGTCCACTCTGCCGCCCGCACGCACGCCGTCGCCTACGGGTATGCTGTACCACTGCTCCACGTCGCGCACGCGGAAGTTTGATGCGGCAAGCTGCCTGTAAACGCCCGCGCACACGCTTATCGCCTCTTGCGTGAGCCGCTCTGAAGAAGCCTTTCCGCCCGCGCCCTGCGCTATGGAAGAAAATTCGGGTCTCGCAAGCGTCTGAGCGGCAAGCTCCGATGCCGTGCTCTTTGCCTCGGCTTCATCCTTTACATTATTTACTTTGCCGGCAAACTGCCTTAACACCTCGTGCACGAAGTTACCTGTATCGAGCGGACGCATTGCGCCTTCCTGACGTTCGGAAAGTTTAAGCCCCTGCCGCGCGTAATTGAGGTACGGACAGGAAAAATACGTTTCCAGAAGGGTGGGCGATATGCTTCCGTTGCCCGCAAACAGCGCTCTGCCGTTTTTTATGGGCTTTTTGCCCTCCGCCTCCTTAAGCACGCCCTGTGCCTGCTCGCCGTAGCCGCGCTCTTTAAGAAGAAAATACAGCGCGGAATTTACCGCGGGGGTAAGCGCACCGCCCGCAAGCGCCTTGAGCGCGGGGGTAAGTTCGCTGCAGTAGTAAGGAAGCCCTCTGCCCGAAAGCTCCACCGCTCTCTTTGTAACCACCGCAAGCTGCCCGCCGGAAGGGCTTGTGAAAAGCGCGCGGATATAGGGTATGATTTCGCTGCACACCTTTTCTTCGCCGCCGCTTAAAACGGGGTAACTTAAATAAAGGTGCTTTTTGAACGCGCACAGATTGAGCGCGACCGTTTCCCTTCGGCGCATATTGACCTGAGCGATTTTGGGGGATATTTTAAGGTTGATTTTTTCAAGCGAGGTAATTTCCCTGTCGGTAAGCAATGCCGTATCCGAACCGGCGGGCGGAACGGCGTCGGTAAGCCCCGCGGCGAAAACTATGTCCGTGCCCGCGTTTACCGTCTCTGCAATATCGCCGACAAACACGGCGTCGTACTTGGGCGGAATAAGCGAAATTTCCGCCGCCGCAAAGCCGCTTTGCAGAAGTTTTTTATACTCGCGCGCAGTGTAAACCGCGCCGAGGCCGAGCTCCGCCGTTTCTTCCGCGACAGACATAACCCCGTCGTACATGCGCGAATTGTACTGCGCCTGTGCGGGATAATCGTCCGATGCCGCTTCCGACATATCTTCAAGCTGCTTTTTGCAACCGAAAAAGTCGAGTATGTTTTTTACGCCCTTTGCCCATTCGTCCGAGGTCGCTCCGCGCTGAGGAAGGTACGAAAGACCCTTTAAAAACCGCTCGCGCACGGCGCATACCGCAGCATAATCGAAGCCGAGCGTATTGCATATATCTTCGCGCGGGGCGCGCTTTATGCCGCCGCGGTAAGCGGCGCATCTTGCAAGATAGTTGCGGAATATGTCGCGCTCTTTCTGCGCAAGTCCGAAAAGCCCGCACGCTATGACGCCGTCCACCTCTTCAGGCGCGCAACCGCCCGCGGCGCACTCCATATAGCCGCATATAAAAGACGCCAGCGCGTGCTCGGAAAGGGCGCGGCGTTCGTCCACGTAGTAAGGTATATTGTACTGAGAAAAAATTCTTGCAAGCGCGGGGCGCATTCCCTTTACATCGGAAAGCATTACCGATATGCGGAAATAACGCTCGCCGCCGTCTATGACGAACCGCTTTATCGACGCGGCTATAAATTCAAGTTCGTCCGCCTCGTCAGAAGCCTGAAAAATGTGCACCTTGTCGGTAGGCACTCCCGCCGCGCGGAAGCACTGGGGGTCGAAAAGGTTTTTTCTTATGTGCTCGGCTTCGGGGATAAGGTCGGACTTAACGGTAACCGTGCGCAGTCCGCCCAGCCCGCGCGAAAAACCTTCAAACTGAGCGGGCGCTTCGTTGGCGTAAATATCGGGCGCGCCGCCTACGAATATGCCGCAGGTATTTTCCGCCGTGCGCATGCACGCCTTAACGCACTCCGAAACTGTTCCCGTAAAAGCCTGGAAGCCTAAAAAAACGACGTCCGCGCCGATAATTTTGGGGCTTGACTGTATGACCGAGGGCAACAGCCTTAAGTATACGTTTCTGTCCAGTCTGCCGCTCTCTTGCAAAAATGCCGTATAATCGGCGTAAACGAGCGCGATATCGTGAAGTTTATCGCAAAGAAGTCCGCCCGTCTGCGCGGCAGAAATATCTTCGGGGGAAATGCCCGACGAGTACAAAAGTGCAATCGTATCGTAAATAGAACGCGCCGCCGCTGCCGCAGAAAGGCGCTTGAAAAGCCTTAACGAGCTGCGGTTGCTCTCTATGATTCCGCGAATGGCTATCGCCGAACCCTGACTGGAAAGTATTTTGCCGTCGTCGGCGCGCTCCTGCGAAAGGAAGCGGGCAAAAGTGTAAACGGATGTATTGAACGTGCCGCCCACAGCCGAGCAGACTGCGCGTTCGGCAACCAACGTAAGCCTGTCCTCGCAGAAAATAACCGTGCGTGCGCCGCGTTTTTCGTTTGCGGCGACGTATTTTTTAAGCTCATCGAGCGCTTCGCCGAGCGCGGGAGCGATTATGGAAAGGTTCATGATTTTATTATAACATAGCAAGCGCGACCTTGCACACAGAATTTTAATTATTTTAACGGCAATTTAACTGTAAAAGTTTTTACAATCGCAAAATAATATGGTATAATGAATTTCGTTTAAACCAAAAAATAACTTTATCTGACGGTATATTGAATGAAAAAAACAGGTAAAATACTTGCCATAGCGGCGGCGTGCGCGTGCGTTGCAGGCGTTGCGGGCTGCGCTACTTCCGTCAACCGCCTTTCGGTTGACAGCTACTGGTATATAGACAGCTACGAAGGAATACAGAGCACTTCCATCGACCCCGAAGAAAACGGACGCACCGCCGAAGTGCTTTTATACAACATAAGTTTTGACGAGCAGTCGGGCGGAAACGGCTCTTACAGGGTAAACTACTTTACCGACAGCGAAGATTTTGCAGGCGGAGAAACGCCGCACTATTACAAGACAAAGTTCTACGCAACGGGATTTGACTGGAACGACAGCCGCGTAGCCGAAGCCTACAGAATGAACGAAGAGGCCGTTGGCAAGCTGCCCGAAGGCGACAAAGCAAGGTTTGACGGCACTTCGGAAATTGTTTACGTGCTTGAAACGGAGCTTAAAATAAGCGGTGAATATATTTTCGGCAAAGACGAAGCTACCGAAGCAAACAGCGTTGAGTTCAGCGACTATATGAACACGGTAAGCTACTTCCGTTCCGCGCGCAACGGTCTTGTACCCGTTTACAGCAGGCAGGAAGTGCACACCACTTCGCCCAACGGAATGGTTGCGGGCTCGGTAGACACTATGTGCAAGGAAATTGAGTATGTTTACGAAGTTTCCTATAACTTTGAGTGCACCGAAGCCACCTACACCTATACCGAAAAAGGCGAAAACGGACAGTTCGGCGAACCTGTTACCCGCACGGCGAAAAAGCTGGAAAATTCCTCTTACACCCTGTTCGACAACAACACTCTGTATCAGGTTATGCGCGGCATGAGCTTTTCCAACAACTTCAGCGCAACGATAAGTCTTTTCTCCGCAGCCGACCTCGGCACTGTTAACGTAAGTCTTGCAGGCGGCACAACAAACGAGCTCGACAAAGAAAAGGATAAAGATATAATAAGCGCGCTTACGACGGCTTACGGCGAACCCGAAAAGCCCGAAAAGAGCGGTACAGGCTGGCTGATTGCATTCCTTGCGGCGGCGCTGGTGGCTGCGGCAGAGGGCGTATACATCTGGCT
>CAJLLH010000122.1 GCA_905207385.1 uncultured Eubacteriales bacterium | reverse complement strand
CAGGGAAATTTTTCCCTGCGCCCGCCGCTTTATTTTTTTGTTAGTTAAGGCATATATGCCACTCAATTGTGTTTTTTTAGCTGTTATAAGTTAAATCAGGCATATATACCCATCAATTAGTTAAAATTAAGTGTCAGTAATGCGGTGTTTAAGGCATATATGCCGCTCAATTGTTTTTGTGGTTGTTATAAATTAAATCAGACATATATGGCTATCAATTAATTAAAAGTCGAGTGTCAGTAATGCGGTATTTGAGGCATATATGTCGCTCAATTGTCAGCTTTTGCACTTTCTTTTACGGAAGATGCGTTGACGTTTTTGTGCTTTGTTCCCAAAGTGAAAAGCTTGTTTGCTACAGGTACGGTTATTTTATTAAGCTGTTTTGCAATCAGTCCTACAAATATCGCGGCCGCGATTGTTCCCTCGCGCACGCCCTGAAGTTTATGCAAAAATACAAGCGAAAGTATTGCGGCGATAATTACAAAAGAGCAGTCGCACATTACCTTCATATAACCGAATTTTATTTTGGGGAAAAGTTTGCACAGCGAAAGTGCAAGCCCTTCGCCCGCAAGAGTTATTACGTTTGCCGCGACTTCAAAACTTACGCCTACGGCAACAAGCACTATGCCAGCAATGCATATAAGCCACTGCGCCCAATATTCCTGCGGGGTTACTCCGCCGAGACAGCTTAGCGCCACGTCGCATAAAAGTCCGAACACTATGCATACGGGTATTTGCAGAAGTTGTACAGGGCGGAATTTGCGCCTTAAAAGTATTATCTGCAGAACTACTATAAGCGTGTTGAAAATTATGGTGGTAGTTCCTACCGAAAGGTTTGTTATGTAGTAAAGTACGGTAGGTACGCTTGATATGGGCGACGTTCCTAGCGACGCCTGTATAGAAAGTCCTACGCCGAACGACATTATTACAAGCCCTACGGCAAGAAAAATGCAGCGCTTAATATATTCTGAAACTTTCTGTTTTATGTAAATTTTACGTTGGCTTTTTTTCGCTTGAGCATTTATTGGGTCGCTTGCTTCGTTGCCATTTTCGCAATCGCTGACGTGTTTTGTTGTGTCTGCGGCAGATGGTTCTGTGCTTTGATTTTGGGCTGCAGGCAGGTCAGCTGTCGTCGCTTCTTCGTTTTCTAATTGGTTGTTTTGTTCTCCGTTTTCTACCATGAAATTTCCTCCGTCCCGACAGTGTTTGTATAAATTTTTTTAAGGTCGCGGCACAGAAGTTCTATCTCTTCGGCTGGTATTCCGTCGAATGCGCGTTTTTCGGCTTCCGCAAAAATCTGCTGTATTTTTTCGGCAGCTTTGCGTCCGCTTGTGGTAAGGTAAACGTAAATAGAACGGCGGTTGCCGTCCTGTCTGCGTCTTTCTATAAGTCCCGCGCTTTCCATTCGGGTAAGTATGCTGCCAGCCGTCGCCGTTTCTATTTCGCAGTGCGCGGCAATAACTTTCTGTTCTACACCGTCGCTTTCGGAAAGGAATTCAAGTATCTTTGGCTGGCCAGACGTAAGTCCCGCGTTTTTAGCCTGCTCCATAACGGTTCGATGAAAGCTGAAGTATGCCTTCATAAGCGTGTGATGAAAGGATTTTTCCATATCGCGTCCCTCTGAATAAGTGCTTTCAAATAGTAAGCATTCTTACTGTAAGCATTGTTATTATATTTATATGCTTTAGATTTGTCAACGCCTTTACGTTGAGAAGAGTAAGGCAAGCTAAAGTGTCAGCACAAAACAAAATATTGTTATAATTTGTTCATTGTTTCAATACATAGCGGCGGAGGAGCTAAAGTTTATTTTTATATTGCAAGGTAAATTTAATGTGGGATTAGCTTATTGTGTAATATTGAATTAAACAGTTGGGTTAAACAATGCGTCCGCGGCAATTTTGCCGCGGACGCATTGTTGTGTAAATAAAACTTGTTTATTATTCATATAAAACTTTGCAAATCGCTAGTACGTGCAAATATAACTTGTATTTTTGCAAGGCTTTTATTGCGGGCGATGCTGTTGTTTCCACTTTTTAATTTCTTCAAGCCTTGTTTTAAAGCGCTCTTCCGCACCTTCTTCTGTGGGATAATAGTATTCTTTGCCTGAAAGGGAGTCGGGCAGACACTGCATATTTGTAAGTTTGTCCTTTGAATCGTGTGCGTATTGGTAACCTTTGCCGTAATCGAGTTCCTTCATAAGTTTTGTAGGCGCGTTGCGTATTACAAGAGGCACGGGTTCTGCAAGCATTGTAAGCGCGTCCTTTTTAGCGCGTTCATATGCCATGTAAAGGGCGTTTGATTTGGGCGCAAGCGACATGTAAACTACCGCTTGCGTAAGGTGTACCGAACATTCGGGCATGCCTATAAAATGGCAAGCCTGATAAGCGGCTACCGCAATTTCTAGGGCGCGCGGGTCGGCAAGCCCTATATCTTCGCTGGCAAATCGCGTTACGCGGCGGGCTATATAGAGCGGGTCTTCGCCCGCCTCAAGCATGCGCGCAAGCCAGTATACAGCGGCGTCGGGGTCGGAGTTTCGCATAGATTTGTGCAGGGCGGAAATAAGGTTGTAGTGCTCTTCGCCGGTTTTGTCGTACAGCAGCGATTTTTTCTGAGTAATATTTTCCACCGTTTCCCGCGTTACGGTTGTTTTGCCCTTTTCGTCTATGTCGCCGTTGAGTATAGCCATTTCAAGGGTGGAAAGCGCGCTTCGCGCGTCGCCGTTGGCAAATTCGGCTATCGTGGTTAGTATGTCGTCTGAAATGTCCGTCTGCTGTTTTCCGAATCCGCGCGGGTCGGTAACGGCGCGTTTTAAAAGGTTTACAAGTTCTTCGGTTTTTAAAGCCTGCAATACAAAAACTTTGCAACGCGATAAAAGAGCTCCATTGACTTCAAAAGAGGGGTTTTCCGTGGTTGCGCCTATAAGAATTATGCTCCCCTTTTCAACGTAAGGCAGAAAGGCGTCCTGCTGGGCTTTGTTGAAACGGTGGATTTCGTCTACAAAAAGTATTGTTTTTTCGCCGAAACGCCTGCCTTTTTCTGCTTGCTCCATAACATCTTTTATTTCTTTAATGCCGCTGGTTACGGCGGAAAAATCAATAAAACGCGCTTTGGTGCGGTTTGCAATAATGCGCGCCAGCGTGGTTTTGCCTACTCCTGGCGGGCCCCAGAATATCATGGAACTTATTTTGTCGCTTTCTATAAGTCTCCGCAGTACTTTGCCCTCGCCTAAAAGATGCTTCTGTCCTGCAAATTCTTCAAGGTTGCGCGGTCTTAATCTGGCCGCAAGCGGCTGGTCTGCCTGATTTTCGAAAAAAGTGGGTTGTTCGTACATATGCACACCTCTGCGCTTAATCTGCTGTTTGGGCAAAATGCCCGCCCGATATTATAAAACATTTGTTTGTAATTATTATATCATATAAACATTAAATATCAAGCGCGTTTATAATATTTTTTGTTTAATTTGAGCCCTTATTGTGTTGGAGGAAGGGGGCTAAGCTGGCGTTGTGGGCTGACCCGCTTAAATAAGTTGAACGGGCGGCAGTTGCAGTTTATTGTTGCGCGTTAACCTTTGTGTTGCTGACAAGATTCAGGTAACTTGTATTGCCGCATAATGAATATAATGTAAAAAAATATGAGGTCAGATTATGGATAGGTTGGACGATTGTTGTCCGCGTATATGTATAAGCAGGGTAATTTATGGCGAAAAAGGGCCGACGGGAGTAACAGGACCGACGGGAGCGACAGGGCCGACTGGGGTGACAGGCCCGACAGGAGTAACAGGCCCGACAGGAGTAACAGGCCCGACAGGAGTAACAGGACCGACTGGGGTAACGGGTCCGACTGGGGTAACAGGACTGACAGGAGCAACAGGACCGACTGGGGTAACGGGTCCGACAGGGGTAACAGGAGCGACAGGAGCAACAGGACCGACTGGAGCAACTGGATCGACAGGAGCGACAGGGCCGACGGGAGTAACAGGACCGACTGGAGCAGCTCCGACGACGGAAGCTCTGAGTGCATTTTCTTTGCCTGCGGCACCGGTAAGCGACGGCGAACAGTTGGTATTTGACAGAAATGCTACTCAGGAAGGTACGGCAATATCCCATGACAATAATTCATCGGTTGTTACGATATCTCAGCCCGGCACATACTACGCTCAGTATTCGGCGACTATTGCGCCCGTTACCGGTGCAACGTTTCCGCTTGTTAATTTTACCACGCTTTCTTTGAACGGTCAGACGCAGAGTGCGGGTGCGTCCCAGACTACATTTACAGAGTCGGGGCAGACTTTACAGATAAATTCGGGGTTAGTTTTTACGGTATCGAGTGTTCCGACTACTTTGTCGGTAGTGTCAAGCGGCGGAAATTTTTTGTATTCGGATGCCACTATTAACGTGTTCAAGGTATGAAAAAATTATCAGTAATTAAGTAAGATTAATTAATTGGGCGCCACATATGCCTTAATCAATGATTAATTTCTATGCTTAATCAATCGTTTGTGATAAAACAAAAGCCCCGCGCG
>CAJLLH010000121.1 GCA_905207385.1 uncultured Eubacteriales bacterium | reverse complement strand
ACAGCAAAAGAGCACAGGCAACATATCCGCCTGTACTCTCGCATTATATCATAATCATTTCGTTTTGTCAAGAGAATATAAACATATGTTTGTATTATTCCATAACATAATCTATTATGCAAATATTTTTTGCTTTGAATAGTGACGATTATTCAAGTAAGCGTAATTACACTATACTGCAATACAGACTTTACTTCTTTTTTGCAGACTGCTTTATCTGAGAGTGGTAGAAGTAATTAATAATAATTGGCTTGCCAGTTGGATTACGAAGAAATGGCTCTTCGTCGATAACATACATAAAACCATTCGTCTCGGCGTATTCCGTCACTTTTCTGTCTAAAATCCGCCAATATGTCATGTCGTTTTTATTATAAATCTGCTGATAGAGCGGCAGTAAGTCGGTATATTTTTTGTCTATATATTCCATTATCTGAGTTTTGAAGTTGCCGCGCAGATTAAGGTTTTCCAGCCAGATATAGTCGCAGAAGTCCTTTATTTGCTCGATTATTTCAAACACTTGCGTTATTCCCGGAAAGATGGGAGATATAAAGCAGGTTGTGCGTATACCCTCTTCGTGGCACTTTTTCATAGCCGCAATTCTGCGCTCAATCGAAACGGCTCTATCCATATCGTTTTTGAAGTTTTCGTCGAGCGTGTTTATTGACCAGCTTATGAGTGGAGAAGGGAAGGTCTTTATGAGGTCGAGGTCACGCAATACAAGGTCTGACTTTGTCGTGATTATAAGGTTTATTCCGCTGCCCTGCATTTCTTCCAGAAAGGCGCGTGTCCGGCAGAATATTTCCTCCTGAGGGTTGTATCCGTCCGTTACAGAACCTACGATCATCGTTTGTCCAGTATATTTTTGAGGATTTTTTATCCTGTCCCACTGTTTTACGTCGAGAAATGTTCCCCACGGTTCGTCGTGTCCCGTGAACCTTTTCATAAAGCAGGCATAGCAATATTTGCAGGCGTGTGTACAGCCGACATAGGGATTAACCGAATACCCCGCGATGGGGAGGTTGGATTTTGTAAGCACTGTTTTTACTTTTATATACGTAATTTTAATGTCGTCCATCATTTGTCTCCCAGATTTGCAAGTATTCTCTTTAAGTAATTTTCAAACTGCTCAACTTCGCTGTCGGTAAAGCCTTTATAATAAATGTCCTCTATCTCGCGCGTGACTGCATCGTATTCCTCTTTGAGCGCGGCGGCCTTCTCTGTAAGCGATATGCAAACACTGCGCTTATCCGTTAAGCTTTCCTCCATGGCAATCAGTCCCTGCTCGTCCATTCGCGTCAGCATGGCGGAGAGGGTAGTCTTGGCAAGCCCGCTCTTTTTAGAAATTTCGGTCGCAGTCATTTTGCCGTTCTGCCATAAAACATAGAGTATTTTGCCCTGCGCGCCGTTGAATGCGTCGATATTCTTCTCTTGAAGTATCTTATCAAACTTACGTCCGCCTATATTTTTTATTTTGGAAATTAAAAATCCGCCTTGCCTTGCGTTCATAGATTAAACTCCTTGGGAAATTTCTGTATCATCTGACTTTCGGGAATAATTCCAGCGAAAAATAAATCCTCCTTCATAAAAACGGGTATATTGTTTGCCAGCGCTTGCGAAGCAAGTCCATTAATCCACGACTTTTGAGAAGGTGTCTTGCCCTTGCAGTTGCCCGTTTCGGTGCCCAGTACCACCCACTCAATTCCCGTAAAATCCACTTCGCCAACTTCATCGGAGAGCGGCTCGAACGTGGCGTGATAGTGCTTTGCCCTGACATTGCTCTTTAAAATTTCTATGCGATATTTTTCCGCAGCGCAGGTGACAGTCACGCCGAACCACAGGTTATCAAGGTCGGTCTGAATGTGCAATCGTTCGGGACGTTTTGTCAGAAACAGATAGGTATTTTTAGGCGTGGCCGCAGCCTTTTCAAAAACTTTTTCCGTCCAGTCGGGTTGCCAGTAGGCAAGGTCGCTCATGCCTGTAAGCAGAAAGATCTTCGGCTCTTTGCTGTCAAAGAGCCGAAGTTTGCTTTCAAAAAACTCGGGCTTATTAAAGTCGTCTGTGATATGAAATCTGCGGCAATTATTTCTTGCGTAGCAGTATCTGCACCCTATCGGGCATCCGATGACGATGTTTAAATTTTTTATTTTGTCCTTTATGCAGGTTATCATATCACTTTTTCTGCGCGGGAGCAAGCTCTGCGTATCCATTCCAACCGAAAACCGCCTCGACGCTATCGTCTGCATATACTGTTGTTACGTCGCATATGTGCAGGATATGGTCGTCGGCGTCAACGGTCGAGTTGACCTTTGCAACTATGGCAAGGCGCGTTAATTCGGGGACACAAATTTCTGTTCCGTCAAGCTTCTGCATTGCAATGTTGAATTTCTCAACCTTGTCGGTGTCTCTTCCGGAAGAGGTGCCGCAGGCAATTAGTGCTCCTGCAAGTTCCGCGCCGGGAACGGCGATAACGACTTCATTGTTCTTTGCAAGCAGTTCAAGAGTGTACGCGCCCTTATTTAACGAGAATACAACCTTTCCGGGGTTGGTTGAGGCATATATCCAAAATGAAAGTGTTGCCATATTTGTCTTTCCGTCTGCCTTTTTGGAGCAAATAAAAGTCATGGGATTTGGCGAGGTATAAACGGGGGTCTGTGCAATTTTAATTTGGTTCATAATAATCTCCTTAAATTAATTAAGTTCCATATGGTACTAATATAATACTATATAGTACTATTTATGTCAAGCAAAATTTTCATTCTTAAAGGCTATAAGATAGAGGCATGGTGAAAATTGTGGGAATATACTGTAAAATTCAAATTGACAATAATGCATTTTTTATGTAAAATATAAGCATAACACAAAAGGGAACTACCGATGAAAGAATCTGGCATTGTGGCTGAAAGATTAAAGGCTCTGCGTGAAAGCGTTAAATTATCTCAGGCAAAATTAGCGGTAAAACTTGAACTAGAACAGACGGCGATCTTTCGTTATGAAAGTAAGACCTCATTTCCTCCTTATTCCGCATTGATTCGATACGCCGATTATTTTGATGTGTCGCTCGACTACATTTTCGGACGTACGGACAAGCCGCAGGGCAAGCTGTACGACTATAACCCCAAAGCTTTCGATGACGAGAAGATGCAGCAGTTTGTGGAGATGTGTTTTGACCCCAAATCTCCTGCCAATGCCAAACTTAAAGAAGCTGTGCTTAAACTCTTACGGGAGGAACAGAAATAATGAGAGCCGTAATTTATGCCCGCTATTCGAGCGACAATCAGACCGAAGCGTCGATAGAAGGTCAGATACGAGAATGTATGGAGTATGCGACCTATAACGATATTCAGGTTATCGGCAACTACATCGACCGTGCGTTCTCGGCAAAGACAGACCACCGCCCCGAATTTCAACGAATGATAAAGGACAGCTATAAGCATGCCTTTGATTGTATTATCGTCTGGAAGCTGGACAGGTTTTCCCGTAACCGCTACGATAGCGCGCACTATAAAGCGCTGTTACGCAAGAACGGAGTTAAGGTCATTTCAGCAAAGGAGACGATTGCCGAAGGCTCGGAGGGCATACTCTTGGAGTCCGTCCTCGAAGGTATGGCGGAATACTACTCCGCCGAGCTTGCCGAGAAGGTAACGCGCGGTATGAAAGAGAATGCACTGAAAGGACTGTGGAACGGCGGAAACGTTCCGTTCGGCTATGTGATAAATAAAGAGCGCAAGCTCAATATTGACCCGCAAGCCGCGCCCGTTGTTCAAGAAATTTTCAAGTTATGCAATGACGGAAAGACGGTAAAGGAAATCTATCGCATAATGAATGAGCGCAAAGTGACGCGCTCGAACGGCAAGGCATTGAGATACAATGCAATCCGGTATATGCTCTCTAACAGAGTTTATATCGGAGAGTATCACCACATGGGAGTGGTTATAGAGAACAGCGTGCCTCCGCTTGTTTCGGAAGAACTGTTCAATGCCGTGCAATTGGAACTTGCCAAGAACTCAAAGGCACCTGCAAGGCATACGGCAGATGAAGATTATCTGCTTACCACAAAACTTTTCTGTGGAAAATGTGGCGCAATGATGGTTGCGCAGGCAGGAACAAGCGGTACGAAGGGAATTGTCTATCGCTATTACGCCTGTGTGCGTCAGAAGAAACACCAATGCGAAAAGAAGCCAGTCAGCAAGACCAAGCTGGAAGATTTCATAGTCTACAAGACTATGGAATTTCTACAAGATGATGATATTATTGAAAGGCTTTCGGCAAAGCTGTACGAGTTGCAGTACACGGAAAGTACTATTCTTCCAAAATTGCAGGAGCAGTTAAAGCAAAAGGAAAAAGAGATAGAAAATATCGTCAACGCCGTGCAGAAGGGCTACGCTACGGAAACGCTATTGAAACGACTTGACGGGCTGGAGAAGCAGAAGCGTGAGATAAGCGATGTGATTGCCAAAGAACAGCTTAAATCTCCGATTTTCTCGCAAGACCATTTCAAAATGGCACTATCCAACTTCCGCAAGATAGACATAACCACGCAGGAAGGCAAGCGCAAGATAATAG
>CAJLLH010000120.1 GCA_905207385.1 uncultured Eubacteriales bacterium | reverse complement strand
ACCTAAATTTAAATTATTCTTCTGTGGAAGCGTCCCCTTCCGCACTTTTAGCTTTTTTGGGGTTTACGGGAGGCTGAAGCTCGGGATGCTTCATCATCTTTTTCAATACATACTTGTAAAGGAAGAAATAACCGACGCCGATTATAACCATAAGTATGCACCAGAACTGCGAAGGCGTGAGCCCTGCAACAAATTCGCCGCGGTGGTCGTCACGGAAAAACTCTATAATAAAGCGCCATACGCCGTAGCTTATGCAGTAGACGCCGAAGTTGCAATTGAACTTATACTTGAAGTATAAAAGAGCCATTGCGCCCGCAAGCAGGAACAGGAAAATGCATTCCATAAGCTGTACGGGAATGACGTCAACACCGTCCATATTCATTCCGAGAATGGAATTATAACCGTGCGCGCAAGGCAGGCCTATCCACGAATCGGTAGGTTCGCCGTAGCAGCAACCGCCGAAGAAACAGCCGAGGCGGCCGAACGCGTGCGCTATGCATATGCCTATGGGAATGAACGGTATTGCATCGGTAAGGCTGGCGTTCATATTGTTCTGAAGCCACTTTACTTTGACGCGGGGCGCAACTGCATATACATATACATTATAGAACAGCAGATAGCTGCCGACGCCGCCGATAAGTCCGCCGTAGAACGTCATGCTTCCGAACTGGAAACCTTCTTTGGGATTTTCGATATAGTTGTAAACAGACTGAAAGAGCATTGCAAACAATATGCCAATGCCCGTGGCGACGATGCCAAGAAGAAGCATCTTGTCGGTGCATTCCTCGTTGAAGTTCTTATATGAGAACGCCAAAAGAAGAAAGGCAAAGCAGGCAATTATGCCCACCGCCATGCACACGCCGTAGGCGTACACATGCACATCGCCTATACTGAATAAGGGATCGGGGTACATTTTGTTACCTTTTTAATTTTATTTTGGCGCAAAGCGGCGCAAAGCCGCCTTCAGCCGAAAATATTATACCCCACGGCGGCAAAGCAAGTCAAACGTTATACCGTGAAAATTGCGTGCGGCGATAAACTTTGACCTTAAGCTTTGGCAAGCATATTGTTTATTGCGGCGACAAGCGCCTTTACAGAGCTGGTTATAATATCTTCGTCCACTCCCGCGCCCCAGAAAGGCTTTCCGCCGCTTTCTATGCCGACATAGGAAATAGCTTGGGATGAAGAACGCCGCGTGAGCGCGTGCTCTTCGTAATCGGTGAGGGTATATTCAACGCCGAGGAACTTTTTGAGCGCGTTGGATACGGCGTTGAGACGACCGTTGCCATCTGCCGAAATATCGGTCATTTTGCCGTCTTTGAGCACCGTAACGGTGGCTGTAATGCCGCCCGTCTGCTTATAGTGGCACTCAACCACGTCGAACACCTTTCTGTTATCCATGAAGTGCTCGCGGAAAATTTTGTAAATTTCTTCGGGGTGCAGTTCCTTATGCAATTTGTCGGAAACGTCCTTTGCAGCATACCCCATAGCTTCTTTCATGCGCGCGGGCATGTTTATGCCGTGGCTTCTGGAAAGAACGTAACCCACTCCGCCCTTGCCGGACTGAGAATTTATGCGTATTACGTCGGCATCGTACTGTCTGCCCACGTCGTGAGGGTCGATGGGAAGGTAAGGCACAGTCCATTCGGAAAGATTGTTCTTTTCGCGCCATTCCATACCCTTGGCGATGGCGTCCTGATGCGAACCCGAAAACGCCGCAAACACAAGTTCGCCCGCGTAAGGCTGGCGGGGATTTACCGTCATGCCTGTAAATGTGCGGTAAAGCGAGCATATATACGGCATATTTTCAAAATTAAGGCAAGGGTCAACGCCCTGGGAATACATATTCATTGCAAGCGTTATTATGTCCACGTTGCCAGTGCGCTCGCCGTTGCCGAAGAGCGTGCCCTCTATTCTGTCCGCGCCCGCAAGCAGACCCATTTCCGCCGCAGCAACGCCGCAACCGCGGTCGTTGTGAGGATGAAGGGAAATTACAACGCTGTCGCGGTACTTTATGTTTTTATGGAAATATTCAACCTGCTGGGCATAAACGTGGGGCATAGCGTTTTCCACCGTGGCGGGCAGATTGATTACCGCCTTTCTTTCGGACGAAGGCTGCCATACGTCGAGAACGGCGTTTACCACCTCGAGCGCGTACTCGGGTTCTGTACCCGTAAAAGATTCGGGCGAGTATTCAAAGCGGTAGTCTGCGCCCGCCTCCTCGGTGAGCTGCTTAAGAAGGCGCGCACCGTCGGTGGCTATCTTTTTTATTGCCGATTTATCTTTTTTGAATACCTGCTCCCTCTGCGCGACAGATGTTGAATTGTACACGTGCACAATTACGTTCTTCGCGCCGCGGACGGCGTCGAACGTTTTTCTAATTATATGTTCGCGCGCCTGAGTGAGAACCTGTATGGTTACGTCGTCGGGGATTAAATTTTCGTCTATAAGCTTCCTTAAAAAGTCGTACTCTGTTTCCGAAGCGGCGGGGAAGCCGACTTCAATTTCCTTGAAACCTATCTCAACGAGCAGCTTGAAAAATTCCACTTTTGTTTCCAGCGACATCGGCTCTATAAGGCTCTGGTTGCCGTCGCGGAGATCTACCGAGCACCAGACGGGGGCGCGCTCTACCGCGTCCTTTTTTACCCAGTCCGTGCACTGTTCGGGGGGAAGGAAATACTGTTTTGAATACTTTTTAAAATTTTTCATGGATACCTCTTCTTTTTATCGTTCGTCCGAAAGATTAAACCTTTGGCGGACTGAAAAAAACGGCACGGACGTCTTAAAGAGACGCCGTGCCGCGTGGTACCACTCTTCTTCACAGCCGAAGCTGCCTTTGCAGGTGCGTTCACACCCCTTCCGTTATACGGCGGAGAAACCGTCTTTGCCTACTTTAATTTCAGCAAAGCTGCTCTGCGGCGAGTTCGCTGCGCCCCTTCGTTTATCTTGCACCGACCGATAAATCTCTTAACCAGAAAGCGCGGTTACTGTTCCGCTTCACTGCATTATAAATATTGCGTCCGAAACGCATATAATGTTGCGATTCAGACTGAATTTTTATTATTATAACATACCGTGCATAAAAAATCAAGCACTTTTTTAATTTTGCTGCAATATGCACATAACGGCTCAGCCTTCGTGAAGGTGAAGCCCTGCCGACGCAGGGGAATAAAGCTCGAACTCTTCGTCTATGTCGAACTCGGAATCGTCGTCGAACGCGGCGAGCTTGGAGATTGAAACTTCGTAGGCGGTCATGGTTACGAACGAACCGTCCTCCTGCTTTTTCTGGTACTCCCTGCTCTGTATTCTGCCCGAAAGGGCTATTTTATCGCCAACCGCAAGGTTTTTGACAAAGCGCGCATTTCTGCCCCACGCGATTGCGGGAATATAGTCGGACTTGTTGTACGAACGGTTTACCGCAACCAGAAGGTCGGCAATTTCCCTGTTGAAGGGCGTGGTGCGGTATACGGGCGGCTTGCATATATAGCCCGAAAGCACTATGCTGTTGGGGTTTTTGCCCTGAGGCGCGGGGAAAAGTTCACGCACGAAAACGGTGAGCATAAGGCGGGAACGACCGCCTTCGAGCTTGTTATACGAGCGGAACTGACCGAGCGCGCTGATGTAAGAACCTACCTTCATATCTTCCGTCATAATCCTTTCCGATACGGTTACGGGAAGGATGTCGGCCTGACCTGACAGCCTTAAGACCTTTATGAAAAATTCGTAAAACGCTTCGCCGAATACCTCGTGCGAAAACTGCGCTTCAGAAATTATTTCGCCGTAAACGTAAACCCTGTTGTTCTTTTCTGCATTGTAGTTCATCCTGAGCCTCCTGAAAGTTTTTCTTTTATTTTTATGATTTTCATGCGGCGGGCTGCTGCCTGCCCTGAGAGTCTACGGTGAAATTCTGTCTGTAAATAAGTTCGCCTACGGGCACAAACGTATAGCCCCGCTCTATAAGCGTCTGCAAAATTACAGGCACGGCTTCGGCGGTGTGCAGTCCGTTATTGTGCATAAGTATTATCGAACCGCTTTTCACGCGCGAGGTTACGCGGGTTGCTATTTCGCTTGCAGAAAGGTCTTTCCAGTCCAGACTGTCCACATCCCACTGAATGGTATAAAAGCCGTCTTTTTCCGCAGTGTTTATGACTTCGTCGTCGTAATCGCCGTAAGGGGCGCGGAACAGGTCTACCTTTTTGCCCGTAACCGCAGTTATCGCCGCCGCCGAACTTTCAAGCTCGGCAGATATCTCCGCGGAAGAAAGCTTTGACATATAGGAATGCGTTTTGGAATGAGTGCCGATTTCGTGCCCGGCTTCAGAGATAGCCGAAACGTAGTCTTTATACTTTTCAGTCCAGAATTGCACCATAAAAAAAGTTGCCTTGACGTCCTTTTCGGCGAGAGCCTTTAAAATGCCGTCCGTGTGGTCGGTTCCCCACGCGCAGTCGAAAGTTATGCTTATATACTTGTCATCCCTGCCCACGCTGTAAACGGGTATGCGCCTCGGCGTTGTGCCGAAGTAAACGGCGTACGCGCCGCTTGTATAAACGAGCACGGAAAGTATGGCTACAA
>CAJLLH010000119.1 GCA_905207385.1 uncultured Eubacteriales bacterium | reverse complement strand
TAAATGCAACAGATATTTTGCAGCATTCAAATTATTCAAAAATTAATATTTTTAATCTTAATTAAGGCATATATGCGTGTTAAAAAAAACAACAAATTCAATTCAGCGCAATTGAAAAATAAAATCGTTGCGGTATATATGCGGGTCAACAGAAAACCAACAAAATCAGCTCAGCACAATTGAAAAACAAAATCGTTGAGGCATATATGCGGGTCAATTAAGACCGAGCATGGCTTTGAACTCTTCTTCGCCTATTATTCTGATGTTGAGTTTTTTTGCCTTGTCGAGCTTTGAGCCCGCCTCCTCGCCGGCAATTACGAGCGTTGTTTTTGCCGTTACCGACGACTGGCACACACCGCCGTTCTTTTCGATAAGTTCCTGCGCCTGACTGCGCTTGTACGTGGGCAGAGTGCCCGTTAAAACTACCGACTGACCTGCAAAAACGCCGCCTTCCACCGCTTTTTTAACCTGCGGGGTAACTTCGGCAAGCAGTTTTGCAAGCTCTGTTTTGTTGCCCTCGTCGCTAAACCACCTTACTATGGTTTCCGCCGTTACATCGCCTATATTATCCAGCGAAAGCAGTTTTTCCTTTTCGGCTGAGGCAAGCAAGGTTATGTCGCCGAACGTTTTAGACAGGTCGGCGGCAGCAACTTTGCCCACCCCCTCTATGCCGAGCGCAAAAATAAACCTGTCCAGCGCGACTGTGCGGCTTTTGTTTATTGAATTTATAAGATTTTCCGCCTTCTTTTCCTTAAAACCTTCAAGCTCTAAAAGCTTTTGGCTTGTAAGCGCGTACAACTCCGATGCGTTTTTAAGACCGAATTTATCGTGCAGAAGTTCGGCAGTTTTTTCTGAAAAGCCCTCTATATCCATAGCGTCTTTACTCGCAAAGTGCGCAAGCTTCTGAACTATTCTGGGGCGGCAGTCGGCATTGGGACAGAAGATGTTTGCGCCTATTTCCACAAGCGCGCTTTTGCAGAACGGGCAGAAAGCAGGCTTTACTATTTCCGCACTGCCCTCAACGTGTTCAACCGTGCCTAAAATTTCGGGAATGACCTCGTTTGAGCGGCGTATTAAAACTTTACTGCCTTTTTTTACATCCTTTCTTATAATATCGCCGAAGTTATTCAAAGTTGCCTTGCGCACCGTTACGCCCGCAAGGTCTACGGGGGCGAGAATAGCGAGCGGAGTAAGTTTGCCCGTGCGGCCTACCTGCCACTTTACGTCGCGCACTGTGGTTACGCACTCTTCCGCTTCAAACTTGTAGGCGATTGCCCAGCGAGGGAATTTATCGGTACTGCCGAGCACTTCGCGCGCGGGGATATCGTTGAGCTTTACAACCGCGCCGTCGGTGAGAACATCTATGTTGCGGCGCTCAACCTCTATTTCGTTTATGGCGTCCTTAACTTCGCTTTCCGTTTTACACAAACGGCGGTAAGGAAAAACTTTGAATCCGTGCGATTCCAGCCATTCAAAGCATTCGGTCTGGGTTGCGGGCTTTTCGCTTTCCATATAATTTATATCGTAGAAATAAATATCCGGTCTGCGTTTTGCCTTAACCGAAGGGTCGAGGTTTCTTATTGCGCCCGCCGCGGCGTTGCGCGCATTTTTTAAAGGCTCGGCCGCCGTTTTATTGTAATTTTCAAGCACGCTTAAACGTATTACCGCTTCGCCCTTTACCTCTACAGTACCCTTATACGATATGGTGAGCGGGAAAGTTTTTATTGTAAGGCACTGCGCCGTTACGTCTTCGCCCACGGTGCCGTTGCCGCGCGTCGTGGCGCGGACAAACTGTCCGTTTTCGTAAGTAAGGCACATCGTAAGCCCGTCAAACTTGTATTCGACGGTGTATTCGGGGTCGGGCACAACCTTTTTTACGCGCGTGAAAAAGGCATCGAGCTCGTCAGACGTTACCGCCTTATCCAGACTGTAAAGCCTTGAAATATGCTCGTGCCGAGCAAACGCCTTGAGCGGTTCGCCGCCTACTCTGCGCGTGGGACTGTCGGGAAGCACGGTGCCGCTATCCGCCTCCAGCCCTTTAAGCTCGTCGTAATATTTATCGTACTCGCTGTCGGGAACCGAAGGGTTATCCAAAACGTAATATTCGTACGCCCATTTATTGAGCATATCAACAAGCTCGCGCATTCTGTCCATAAATACACCTTGAAAATTATCGTTAATCCGCACATATGTGCGGGGCAATTTCATTTTTATCACCGTGCGGAAATATTAAACATAAACCGCGCGGCGTATTTTGCATGTGTGCGGTAAAATTTACCGCGCGGCAAAAATATTATCCTATTATCGTAAGCGGGGCGAGCGAGGCGGAAAGTTCCTTTATGCCCTGACCTTCGAACGCCACGTTTATGACCGTGCCGCCGTTGCGCAGCGCAACTATTGTGCCGTTGCCGAGTTTGGCGTGGCGCACCTTCATGCCCACGCGGTATTTGCCTTGCTGCGCAGGCTTCTGCGGCTGGCTTGAAAAACCTGAAAAGCCCGAAAAAGACTTTGCGGGACTTGCATAGCTTGCGGGACGGGATTCAAAATCACCGCCGTCGGAATAAAGCGAGGGCGAATATCCCCTGTCTTCGCGCGCGTCGTCCTTGCGTCCGTAGGAATTTGCGTACGAGTTGCCATAAGAATTGCCGTACGAGTTGCCGTAGCCGCCCTGACTGCGACCGTAAGAGCCGCCGTAGGAATTGCCGTAATCGGAATATCGGGAAGAACCGTAATCGCCCCTGCCGTAACCTACGTTGCGGTTGCCTACGAATACGGGCGTTTCCTTTATGCCGAGCGCAGAAGAAAGTTCCTTTAAAAAGCGCGACATTGCCGTGCGTTCGCGGCGGCCGTAAAGGTTGCGCTCTTTGGCGCGGGTCAGATAAAGGCGCTGCTCTGCGCGCGTTATGGCAACATACATAAGCCTGCGCTCCTCCTCCAGCTCTCTGCCTTCGCTTTCGGCGCGGGAAGAGGGCATTATGCCTTCTTCAAGCCCCGCGATGAACACGGCGCGGAATTCAAGACCCTTTACCGAATGAATGGTTGCAAGCGTAACGTAGTTTGTTTCGTCCATTTCGTCGGTATCGGAGTAAAGCGTTACCTGGCTTAAGTATTCGCTTAACGTGGACTGAGGGTTAAGGCGGGAATAATCGTCTACCGATGCTATGAATTCGTCGACGTTGGCAAGGTCGTTTTCGTCCTCGTACGCTTCTTTCAGCCCCGTCTTTTCAATGACTTCGCGCACGAACGCGTTGACGGGACTGTCAAGCGAGGATATGACAAGCTCTTTGATTGTAGAACCGAAGTCGGAAAGGCGCTTTTTCATGCCCGCGTTGAGCGGAAGTTCTTCGCAGTCGAGCACCGCGTCGTACAAAGAAAGTCCGTTCTGAGAAGCGTAACTTTCCATAATCTCAAGCGTTTTGCCGCCTATGCCGCGGCGCGGCACGTTGATTATGCGCATAAGCGCTTCGCCGTCGTAAGGGTTTGCTATGAGGCGGAGATAGGCAAGCACGTCCTTTATTTCCTTTCTTTCAAAGAATTTAAGGCCGCCGAATACCTTATAGGGTATGTTGTATTTGTTGAACTCCTGTTCGTAAGAACGCGTAAGCGCGTTTATGCGCATAAGTATTGCGAAATCGGAGTATTTATAGCCGCTGTTTACGACGAGGTCGGATATGGTGCGCGCGGCGAACAATGCTTCGGAAAGCTCGTCCTCGGCGGCAAAGTATTGCGGTTTTTCGCCGTCGGGAACGTCCGTCCACAGCGTTTTGCCGCGGCGGCCTGCGTTGTTCTTTATTATTTCGTTGGCGAGCTTTAAAATGCTGCCCGTCGAACGGTAGTTGCGCTCCAGCTTGTAGACCTTGGCTTCGGGGAAGTCCCTGTCGAACTGAAGAATATTTTCTATTTCCGCGCCGCGCCAGCCGTAAATTGACTGGTCGTCGTCGCCTACGCAGAACAGATTGCCGTGCACGCAGGTAAGAAGTTTTATGATGTCGTACTGAACGGCGTTGGTATCCTGAAACTCGTCAACGAGGACATACTTGAACCTGTCGGAAAGGTATTCCTTTACCTCGGGATTGGCGCGAAGAAGGCGCAGAGTGTATAACAGAAGGTCGTCGAAATCGAGCGCGTTGTTTTCGCGCAGGTGCTCTTCGTAACGCTTGTAGACGCGCACGTAATCTTCTATCTTATCCTCGTGGGCGTGTCTGCGGGCGTACTGGTCGGGTTCGAGACCGAGCATTTTTGCGTTGCCGATGTGGAACTTGGCGTTCTTCAACATTTTCTCGTCGTCGTAATCAAGTTCTTTAAGGCATTTTTTGACTATGTTTTTGCGCTCCGTTTCGCTGTATATGGAAAAATCGGGCTTTATGCCCGCTTCCGAAGTATACATTCTGAGTATGCGGACGCACATCGAGTGTATGGTGCATATCCACATATCGCCTACGTCGCCGCAGACGAGGCGCACCCTCTCCTTCATTTCCGCCGCAGCTTTGTTGGTGAAAGTTATGGCAAGAATCTGGCGGGGAGACGCAAGTTCCTGCCTTAATATGTAGGCTATGCGCGAGGTGAGAACGCGCGTTTTGCCGCTGCCCGCGCCCGCGAGCACGAGCACGGCGCCTT
>CAJLLH010000118.1 GCA_905207385.1 uncultured Eubacteriales bacterium | reverse complement strand
GGGCGCACAGCTTTTTACAATAAAACTTTTATTTTTACAAGACAGACACTATGCAAACTTTGCAGAAAATATTACTTTGCCAAACTTTTGCCTATTCAGCTTTTTTATCTTCAGCGGAAGAAACTTTTATTTTTTCTTCGCGGAAGTTCTTTATGTACAGCTCGTAATAATACCCGTGCATTGCAAGCAACTGTTCGTGCGTGCCTCGCTCTGTAATTTTACCGTCGCGCACGACAAGTATTATATCAGCCGAGCGTATGGTAGAAAGCCTGTGGGCTATAACAAAGCTTGTTCTGCCGCGCATAAGCTTTTCTATGGCGTCCTGGATAAGTTTTTCCGTAAGCGTATCTATGGAAGACGTAGCCTCGTCGAGCACGAAAATTGCGGGGTCGGCGAGTATTGCGCGCGCAAAAGACAAAAGCTGTTTTTCGCCCGTGGAAAGGTTGTTGCCGCCTTCGCCGATTACGCTGTCGTACCCCTTATCCAGCCGCGCGATGATTTTATCGGCATTTACGCTGCGGCAGGCGGCGTCAAGCTCCTCGTCGGTGGCGTCCTCCTTGCCGTACAAAAGATTTTCGCGCACGGTGCCCGAAAACAGGTGCGGGGTTTGCAGAACGTAACCTATGTGGCTGTGCAGCCAGCCTACGGAACGCTCGCGCGAGTCGCGCCCGTCTATAAGAACGCGCCCCTCTGTAGGTTCGTAAAAGCGGCAGACAAGGTTTACAAGCGTGGACTTGCCCGCGCCCGTTTCACCAACTATTGCAACGTTTGTGCCCTGAGGCACTTTTAAATTGAAGTGCTCCAGCACGTATTCGTCGCCGTCGGGATATTTGAAAGTTACGTCCTCAAGTTCTATATCGCCGCGGAGCGGCTCCCAGTTTTCCTTTTTAGGGTTGAAACTGTCGCCGTACTTTTCCACCACTTCGGGGCTGTCGGAAACGTCGCTCTTTGTTTCAAGAAGAGCCGTAAGGCGCTCCACGTTGACCTTTACGGTAATCATATCGGCGATGGCGTCTACCGACCACTGCACGGGCGACATTATGCCCTGAGCGTACGTCATGAACACCGTAAGCGTACCAAGCTTTATAGCGCCTTCAGCAGTTATAACTCCGCCGTACCACAAAACGAGCGCAAGCGCGACGGACGAAGCGAATGCGATTATTGTATAAAAAAGCGCTCTGTTATGCCCAAGACGCGTCGCCTGCTTATGCATTCTGGCGGTATTGTTAAAGAACTTTTTATCGAGCTTAGCTTCTATGGCGAGCGTTTTTGAAGTTTCTACGCCCGTTATGCCCTCGTTAAAGCCGCCAGTAATTTCCGAATTTATTTCGCGCACCCTGCGGTTGAGCACGGTAAGTCTGCGCTGGAAATAACACGACGCCGCCGCGACCAAAGGCACTACCACTATTACGCACAGCGCAAGCAGCGGGTTGAGCGCAAGCATTATTACAACCGCGCTTAAAACATACGTTACATTCCATCCGCCCTGATACACGTCCCACGAGATTATGGAAGATATGCTTGAGGTATCGCTCATAACGCGCGCGTGTATTCTGCCCACGCTGTTCACGTTGAAATAGGATACAGACAGCGTTTGCAGGTGGTTGAACGCCGTGCGGCGCATATCGCGCAACACGTACATTTCAAGCTTGCAACAGCTGAAAGACGCGATATAGTCGAGCACCATGGTAACCAGAAGGCACAGAACATACAGCGCGATAAACGGCGCAAGCCCTTCAAGCGAATTGCGCGCAATGAAGTTATCGAACGCATACTGCTGGAAGAGCGGCATTATCGTATTGAACACACCGACCGCCACGGTGGAAAGTATCATGCCTATGAACATCGCCCTGTAAGGCACAAGGAAGGGCATAAGCTTTTTAAGACCGAAAAATTTAAGGTTGCGGGGCTTACTTTCTTTGCCCGTCGAGTCAGATTTATTCACCGCGCTCCGCCTCCTTTTTAAGTTCTTCCGGAAGGCTCATCTGCATATCGTAAATGCGCCTGTATATACCGTTTTTAGCTATAAGTTCGGCGTTAGTACCCTGTTCGGCTACCTCACCGCCCTCCATTACTATAATGTTGTCCGCGTGCATTACGGTGGTTATTCTGTGCGATATGAGTATTACAGTCGCGTCGCCGAAGCCGCGGGCAAGGCGGGCGCGAATTGCCGCGTCCGTTTCGCTGTCTACCGCGGAAAGCGAATCGTCAAAAATGAAGTAAGGCGTTTTTCTTACAAGGGTGCGCGCAATGGATACGCGCTGTTTCTGTCCGCCCGAAAGGGTTACGCCGCGCTCGCCGACAACCGTTTCGTAACCCGAAGAAAAGGCGCGGATATTTTCGTCTATGCAGGCGTCGGACGCGGCGCGCTCTACCTTTTCAAACGGCACGTTTTCGCCCGCGGCGGAGATGTTTTCGGTTATCGTTCCCGAATAGAGATACCCCTCCTGAAGCACAAAGCCTATATTGTGCCTCACGGTTGCGGGAGGTATTTCGTTTATGTCCTTTCCGCCTATGAATATGCTGCCGTCAGATACGGGATACAGCCTGTCCAGAAGATACATAAGCGTTGATTTGCCGCTGCCCGTGCCGCCTATCACGCCGAGCGTAGTGCCCTGCGGCACTTTAAAGCTTACATCTTTTAAAACGGGCTTGCCCTCTTCGTAACAGAAATTTACGTTTCTGAACTCTATATCGCCCGAAAGTTCGCCTTCAGCGCCGTACTCCTCCTCGTCGGCGTTCATTATTTCGCCTATGCGCGCGATGGATACGCCCGCGCGGCTCATATTGGAAATAATTCTGCCGAGCTGACGAACGGGACCCATAAGCATTGTGTTGTAAGATATGAACGCAACAAGGTTGCCGGGCGTTATGCTTCCGTCAAGGCAGAAAAGAGTGCCTATTACAATTAAAAGCATGCACTGGAGCGCCGCAAGGAAGTCGTTGGTAGTCCAGTACATGGCAAGAAACTTTTCTATGTGCACCCAAAGACCGGTATAATATACGTTCTGGCGTTCGAACTTGTCGCGCTCGTACCTCTCTTTCCCGAACGCGCGCACAACCCTTACGCCTGTAAGATTTTCCTGCGCGATGGTGGAAAGCACGCCCTCTTCCTCGTCGCATTTTTTGAAAGATTTGCCCGCTTTTGCGTAAAAGAACAGCGAATATGCCACAAGCAATGGTATAAACGCCGCGGCTATGAGGGCGAGCTTTACGTTCATCATAAACATTAATGTGAGCGAAAGCACAACCATGATTATTATGCGGAAAAGCGAAGTGAGCTGGTTGGAAATGAAGTTAGAAATCGCGTCTGCGTCGGAGGTGCAGCGTTGAATTATGTCGCCCGTCTGATGGGTAACGTGCCAGCCCAGAGGCAAGCGCTGTATGTGCGAAAAGAGGTTATTGCGCATGCCGCGCATAAGCGACTGGTTGGCGCGGGTGTTGAAGTATGTAACGCAGTACTGGAATACCGCCGTAACCAATGCGACGGCGGCTATCACAACGGCTATTATCCAGATATTGCTTTTAAGGTTCTGAACGCCGCCGAACAGCGAGGCAAACACGGCGAACGCGCCCTCGGGCGGGGTAGAACCTATAACGCTGTCTACCGTGAAGCTTATTATCTGCGGAATGAGAACGCTTAAAAAGGTAACTATTATTCCGCTTACTATGCTCACGGCAAACAGAAATCTGCAACCTTTCAAAAAGTAGCCGAGCATGCCGGCTTTTGTGAATTTTGGTTTTGTCTGAGCTTTTTTCATATTCGGTTATATTTAAAGGATTTCGAGAGAATTAATAATTGACAATCGTCGTCGACTGCCCGGCAACTTCTATAACATAAGTGCCCGGGAGTGCCTCGATAAGAGTAAGTCCTTGACGGGCGGTCTCCGATTTAAGAAGCTGTCCCGAAGTAGAATACAGACGGATCACATCACCGGCCTCACTCTCTACACAGATATTTCCGGATTGAGTATAGATACGTACCCGGTCTTCGCTCTCGGTCGATTTCACACCGCTCGTGCTTTTGGCAACAAGTACGAATTGTTTGCCTGTTTCGGTGGTACGCTCTTCAACCGCCCATTTTTCCGTATCGGGCAATTTCACATTGAAATCCCACGGATCACCCCATAATGAAGATTTCCCTTTGTAAGAAATGAGAACAAACTCATCGCCTTCATTATAGACGTAGCTATCATCTATTTTGATTCTGACAACCGGTTTCTCGTCGCTCTCCATGAAATCCTGTGTCTGGTTGTAATACACCAGATGACCGTCGACAATCAGGCTGTCGTGATGAGTAGGCGAAGCAATCTCAAATTCCATTTCAGTAGTCGGACGCAAATAGAGCGACACGGAGTCGTCCGAGGCAAAATTTTTCAAAGTCAATGTACCGATACCGTTGCTACCCGGTTCGAGGCGTCCATATACGTCGACATCATCGGCAATATTTCCTGTACCGCCGATAGTTGCACCTTCAAACACAAAAACAAGAGTTCCTTCTTTGGCATATCCGGTTCCTCCGGTCAGGCCTTCGGATTCAGTTTTCTTGACATCGTTATTGACCAGCAATTTACCTCCGAGAACTTGAATGCCACCCGTGATAAGGTTGTTGTTATTGGTGAGCGTATAAGTTCCGGTACCTTCTTTGATGATAC
>CAJLLH010000117.1 GCA_905207385.1 uncultured Eubacteriales bacterium | reverse complement strand
TTTAACTATTATTTTTTATTTTCGGGGTCTGCATTTTCCGCCTTGGCGGGAGTTTTGCGCGCCCTTATTTTGGCAATGGTAACGCCCTTTTTCCTTGCGGGCGCTTTTTCGGGAGCGGCAACCTTGGGCACGTGCATATTATCGCTTAAAGCCTCTTCATGCTCCTGCCTTACGCGGCGGCGCACTCTGCGCTCCTCCTCCTTTTCCTCGTCCGTGCTTTCGTGATAAGGCACGGCGAATATCAGCGATTCGTAAGGTCTGAGTTTTACCACAAGGCGGTAAGGTCTGCCGTCGCATTCCTCTTTTACCGCCGTGAGCGAATACTCTTCCTCGTCGGCGTATGTAGAGAACACCTTTACATAATCGCCCGAAACGGGCACGCCTATTTCAATAGGGTCGCGGAATACTGGCGCAAAGTTGTGCACGAATATGAGCGCGTCGTTATAGTTCCAGGGATTGCGCCTTATGAAGCTGAACAGGTTGCGCATGTAGTCGCCGCTGTTTATCCACTCGAACACGTTCTTTTTGCCCGCGTCGTTATAGAGCACGGAATGCGACGTGTACAGGTGCAGAAGTTTGCGGTAGCAATCCATTATGTCCCTGTGCCCGGGGTCGTCGCAAAGTCCCCACTGCAACTCGCCCTTGAAGTCCCATTCGGCTTCCTGACCGAAGTCCTGCCCCATGAAAAGCAGCTTTTTGCCGGGATGACCCATCATCATTGTATAAACGGTTTTAAGCGCGCCGAATTTATCCTGATGGCTGCCCGCCATTTTATTGAACATAGAGCCTTTGCCGTGAACGACTTCATCGTGCGATAAAACGAGTATGTAATTTTCGTCGAACACGTAGTCGAACGTGCTCGTCATAAGGTGATGCTTATAGCGACGGAACACGGGGTCTTCGTTATAGTAGCGGATGGTATCGTTCATCCAGCCCATATCCCATTTCAGACCGAAGCCCAGCCCCTCCTTTTTGGCGGGAGCCGTTACGCCCGAAACTATTGAGCTGTCTTCTGCGATTATGAACGCCGAAGTGCGCTGGCGCAGAACGGTGTTGAGGTGACGGAAGAATTCAAAGCTTTCCATATTGAAGTCTGTGCCGTACTTATTGGGACGCCACTTTTCCCTGCCGAAGCTGTTGTAAAGCATAGCGGCAACCGCGTCTGCGCGGAGCGCGTCCACGTGGTAAACGTTTACCCAGAAGAAAGCCGACGCAATGAGGAAGTTTGAAACTTCGGGCTTGCCGAGGTCGAAAGCCTTTGTGCCCCACTGCGGATATTCAGCGCGAAGAGGGTCGGCATATTCGTAAAGCGGAGTGCCGTCGAACCAGTCTAGACCGAATTCGTCCTTGGGGAAGTGCGCGGGCACCCAGTCGAGAATGACGCCTATTCCGTTTTTATGCATGTAATCGACGAAGTACATGAAGTCCTTGGGGCTTCCGTAGCGCGCCGTGGGCGAGAAATAGCCCGTAACCTGATACCCCCACGAGCCGTCAAAGGGATATTCGCATATACCCATAACCTCTATATGCGTGTAGCCCATATATTTTACGTACTCGCAAAGCTCGTGAGCAAGGCGGCGGTAGTCGAGGAATTTATCCTCGTCCCACCATTTTTCCCAGTCCTTTTTCCAGCTGCCGAGGTGTACTTCATACACCGCCATAGGCTTTTCGAGGAAGTTTTCTTCCGACTTCTGCTTGCGCCACTCTTCGTCGCCCCACTCGTAGCCGGAAAGGTCGGCAACCACGGAAGCGTTTGCGGGGCGCAGTTCGGAAGCGTATGCGTAAGGGTCGGCTTTCATTACCTCGGAACCGTCCGCGCGGACGATGAGGTATTTATACTTTACGCCCTCGCACATGCCAGGCACAAAAAGTTCCCACATGCAATCGTCAACTTTTTCCATTACGTCGCGCCAGGGCGTCCAGCCGTTGCCGTCAGAAACTACGCACACGGCGCGGGCGGAAGGCGCCCATAAAACAAAGTGAACGCCGCGCACGCCGTTTTCTTCGGTGATGTGCGCGCCCATTTTGTTATAAAGTTCGTAATGCACGCCGTGGTGAAAATAGTATCTGTCCAGGTCGGTAAAAAATCTTTTAACCATCATATCCCCCAAATTTTGCTGAGTTTTGAATTTTTATATGCGGCAAAGCCGCTTTTTAACTTGATTTAAGCCGCGCAAGGCGGCGATTGAAAAACCTTAACCGCATACGCGCGGAAATTTTGCGCAATCGCGGTTTAGCTTTTTCCTTTCTTTTACAAATGACCCGCATATATGCCGCAGTCAACGCAGAAATACAGCATTTGCACGGTTTACCCGCACATATGCCGAAATCAACGCGCTGTTTACCGTCAGGTTAAAAACATACTTATCTGCTGGTTGTTTGTTCCCTTGCCGCCGAGCTTGCAGCTGAACACGCAGGCAGATTTTGCGGGGAGCGTTATGTGGAACCTGCCGTATTTTACGGTATATTCCAGCGCCGAGGCAAATTCGCTTGCCGTGGCCGCCTCCAACTTCATTCTGCTGCCGTCGCTGACGCCTGCTTCCCATACGGGCAGACTTAAAGAAATTTCTTCGTCGCGCACGTTTACCGCAACGACTGCGCAGTCTTCGGCGTCGAAACGGGCATATGCTATATAACCGTGACCCGCGTCAAGCTTTTTGACCGAGCCCATTTTAAGGCAATGCACCCTTTTGCGCACCGCGATAAGCTTTTTGTGGAACTCTATAAGCGACTTATCTTCCGCGCCCCAAGGGTAAGTTCTGCGGCTGTCGGGGTCCGTCCAGCCCACCTGACCGGCCTCGTCGGCATAGTAGATGCCAGGGCATCCGGGCCACGTCATCTGAATGGTTACGGCAAGTTCAAACACGCGCTTGTCCACGCCCTGCCCAGCCGCATCGGGTCCGAGCGAATCTGTTCTGCCCACTTTGCGGTTGGTGCGCGTCAAAAAACGCGAATGGTCGTGATTGGAAAGCTGGTTCAAAGCCGAGTCCAGCGACGGACGGGGGAAACGGCTCATATTTCTGAACATGCTGTCGAAGAAGTATATGCCGTCGCCTAAAAGCCTGTCGTCGCGGGCGTCGGAGTGCTTTTCCATGCCGGTTAAAAACCACGTAACGGGTTCCATAAAGGCGTCGTAATTCATTACGGTATCCCACTGCTTGCCGTCGAACCAGGCGGAAGGATCGCCGTAGTGTTCGGCAAATATGAACGCTTCGGGATTGGCCTGACGCACTCTTTTGCGGAATTTCGCCCAGAACCAGTGGTTGAAATAGGGCGTATGCCCGAGGTCGGCGGCTACGTCCAGCCTCCAGCCGTCAACATTGTATGGCGGCGAAACCCACTTTTCGCCTATCTTCATAATCGCCTCTATAAGTTCGGGCGATTGCTCGTAGTTGAGTTTGGGGAGGGTTACGTGACCCCACCAGCCTTCGTAATCGGAATAATTTTCGTTGGGGCGGTCGAACTGGAAATAGTCGCGGTAAGGGCTTATTACCGACTGGTACGCCCCGTCTTCAAAGCCCTCTTTGTTGAGGTATATTCCCTCCCTGTCCATCCATTTATTGAACGAACCGCAGTGGTTGAACACGCCGTCTATAATAATTTTCATGCCGCGGCGGTGCACTTCCTTTACAAGTTCCGCAAAGAACGCGTTGCTCTTTTCAAGGTTGGTCTGCGAAGTTATGCGCTTTATATATCTGCGGGCAAAGCCGTTATGCTTTTCCCAGTCCGCCATGGCGTAGGGCTCGTCGTCTTCTATCACCGCAAGGTGCGGGTCTATATGGTCGTAGTCCTGCGTGTCGTACTTGTGGTTGGAGGGCGAAACGAAAATGGGGTTGAAGTATATTGCATCTACGCCCAAATCCTGAAGGTAATCGAGCTTCTGCATTACGCCCTGCAAATCGCCGCCGTAAAAATTGGCTACGTCAAGTTTTTCCGGATACTTGCCCCAGTAATTTACCTTGCGGCTGTGCTGGTCGATATAATAATATTCGTTGTTCTCCACGTCGTTAGAAGGGGTGCCGTTGAAGAACCTGTCCACAAAAATCTGGTATACTACCGCGCCTTTTGCCCAGTCGGGAACTTTGAAGTCGGGAATAAACGAGAAATTGTATTCCGCCTGATTATTTTCCGCCCAACCGAGCTTGTTGTAGCACACCTTATCGTCTTCGTCGTAAACGACAAAGTAATAATTTACCGCATCCTGCGTACAAGTAAGTTTTATTGAATAATAATCGAAAGTACCGTCCGTGCGCGCTTTTGCCATTTCCTTTTTTATGCCGTTTATAACGGTATATGCGCGCGTTACGTCGTTTGCGAGCGTGCGCAGAGTTATTGTTACGACATCGCCTGCGGCAGGCTCGTACGGGGTGCGGTAGCTTTCAGTTTCGTCGCTGAAAAGCGCCATTCTGTTTATCATAAATATTTGTCCTTTAAGTCAGGCCTGTAGTGTAAATAAACGTATTTAAAAAATGCGCACGATGTTCGCAATATTTGCGGCGGCGCAAAGCTTTTTATCTATTAAATTTTACCATACGGCGGCGTAAAAGTCAATACGCATTTTTGGTTGAAAAAGGGCTTATAATGTGGCCTGCGGGCATAAATTGCGCAGCTTTTAAGCTTAATGAAATAACAGCCGGCGTGCGCGGAAAAATTTTC
>CAJLLH010000116.1 GCA_905207385.1 uncultured Eubacteriales bacterium | reverse complement strand
TATGGCTTAAAACCCGCCCCTTTATTATCATAAATCAAATTTATCATAAATCGAAAGCGATGGCGGTTATGTCGTCGTTGAATTCTCCGCCGCAGAACTCTTTCAGATTGTTCTGCAAAGTTTTGATAAATCCGTCCGCCGTGCGCGAAACGGAAAGCGCCTTTACGGCGCGTTCGCTGCCGAACATTTCCCCGCGCGCATTGCGGCTTTCGGTAACGCCGTCTGTAAGCAGAACGAGTATATCCCCGCGCGAATAGGGTATTGTATCTTCAAAAAACGCGGGGTTGTCAAACCAGTTGGAAACGGGCGGGGAATTAAGCGTTATTCGCGTTATGCCGCCCGCGCTTTTAAGAAGTATGGGCACGTTGTGCCCCGCCATGGAGTAAGTTATGCTCTCTTTGTCAATCCTTACCGCCGCAACGGTAACGTAACTTCTTTCGTCAAGGTTGAGTTCGTTGAATTTAAGGCAAAGGCTGCGTATAGCCTGTGCGGGCGAATATTCCGTCTTGTCATACGCGGCTTTTACGAACGCCGAAAGCATTCCCGCAGAAATTCCCTTGCCCGAAACGTCGGCTATCATGCCGAATGCCGACTCGCCCACGGTATACACGTCGGGCAGGTCGCCGCCTATGCCGCGGCAGGGAATATACATATACGAATAACTGTGTCCCGCCGCCCAGTTGCCCGCGGGCAGAAGCCTTTGCTGTATGTTCTGCGCATTGGCAAGTTCGCGCGCAATTTCCAGCTCGTAAGCGTCGTCAATTACGCCCATGTACATTCCTTCGCCCAGCGGCTTTATGTTTATGCTGAACGTAACGTCGCGCGTGCCTTCGTCCGTTTTTGCCTTAAGAAGAACGCGCCGCTGAATGTTGCTGTGCGAATAAAAGCAGTCTTCAAACGCATTCATGAGCGAACAGCTTTTGCTGCAGGCGGAAGTGCCGCAGTTTTTGCTGTCTTCCGCGCAACAGAAAAATTTCCCCGGAGTGCCGCGCCTTGCGGCGGAGGGGAACAGTTCTCTGAATTTTGCGTTGGCAAAAACAGCTTTTAAGTTTTTATCTACCACGATTACCGCGGCGGGCATCCCGTCTATGATGCGCCTGTAAAATCTTTCTATCATCAGAAAATGTTAAATGGATTGAGTATATTGCGCGCCCTTTTTGGTTTTGCGCGAATTATTGTCTGATATTATTATACGGTCTTGCGGGGCAGAAAAAACTTTATTCCGCCCTCGACTATGCGGGCTTCAAGCGTCATATTGTCGTAAATTTCGCCCTCCGCCTGAATGGAACAGGGCGCTTCGGGCGTAAAACTTGCGCTTTTTACGCGCGCCGCCGTAACTTCTTTAATGGCGTTTATTTTGCCCAGCATAAGTTTTATGAACGCAAAAATAATTTTAAACCTCGAAACGTAGTCAACGATAAGCATGTCCATATAGCCGTCGTCCAGCTTTGCTTCGGGGAAAAGGCGTATGCCGCCGCCTATCTGCCTGCCGTTGCCCAGCGCGGCTATAAGCCCGAAATGCTTTTCCGTTCTGTCGCCGTAATTTACGGTAAAGTTATAGCTTTTAAAGTGCTTGAGGCAATATATAAGGCTGGAAAGGTATTTGCCCTTGCCGCCGCCCGTGCTGTAGGCGCGCTTCAAAACGTCTACGTCAATGCCCATTCCCACGGCGTTTATGCTTCTCAGCCCGTTGGAAAGTTCTATATAATCGATGGGCGCGGGCTTGCCGTTCGTAATAATTTCCGTCGCTTTTTTCGTGTCTGTCGGAATTCCCGCGGTAACGGAAAAATCGTTGCCCGTGCCCGAAGGTATAAGTCCCAAGGTGCACTTATCCGGATATTTTACGCCGTTCAATACCTCGTGCAGAGTTCCGTCGCCGCCCATAACGATAATAGTGCAATCTTCGCCCGAAGAAGTTATTTCTTCGGCTATGGCAGTCGCGTGTCCGCGACCTGAGGTGCGGTATATCTGCGTCTGCGCGCCGGCGCTTTCAAAAATATCCTGCGCAAGTTTAATCTGGTTTTCCTGCGCGCGCGTCGAATTTGCGATTATATGGTATTTCATACGTAAAAAACCCCGCCTGTGCCGCGGCTCTATGCAAAATGCCGCAGACTTTGTTCAAAGTAACAAATTAATTATATATCAAATAATTTATAATTGCAAATAAAATAATTTGCTGGTATAATAATGCTGTACGATTTTACTACTATGCAAAGGATTACGGGGTTAAAAGTCAGTCATGCTTGAAATACTGCCGGAAAAACTTAAAGCGCTTGCCGCTACCTGTCCGTTTCCGCTTTATGTGGTTGGCGGCACCTGCAGGGAATATCTTTCTTCTTCATTTCCTTTGAAACCCGACTACGATATCTGCGCGCCCGTGCAGCCAGAGGTTATGGCGGCTTTGAGTATCGAGGAAGCAGGGTTTAAAAAGTGCGCCGTATACAAAAATACGGGCACGGTAAAAATCAAGGGGCACGGGGAAGAGTACGAGTTTACTTCTTTCCGTTCAGATAAGTATGTGCGCGGCGTGCATACTCCCGCAAAAATTTATTTTACCGAGGATATGAACCTTGACGCGCGCCGCAGGGACTTTGCCTGCAATGCCGTTTACTTCGATATTAAGGGCGACAGGTTTATTGACCCTTTGAACGGCATGGAAGATATCCGCCGCAAAATACTGCGCACTGTCGCCCCCGCCGAAAAGGTTTTCAGTGAAGACGGCTTAAGGCTTATGCGCCTTGCAAGGTTCAGCGGCTCGTTCGGCTTTACGCCCACGCAGGAATGTCTTGAGGGCGCAAAGGTGAACGCTGCGCTTATACGCGATATCTCTGCCGAGCGCATCTATTCCGAACTTCGCGAAATTCTGCACGCGGACGGCAAGTACGGCGTTAAGTATGGCCATTATACGGCTCTGTGCGTTCTTCGCGACACGGGCGTAATGAACTATATACTTCCCGAGCTTGCCCTTGGGGCAAACATGTCGCAGAGGCAGGATTTCCATCACCACGACGTGCTCGAACATACTCTTCGCTGCGTAATGTACGCCCCCGACGACATACGTTTTGCCGCGCTTATGCACGACGTAGGCAAGCCGTACTGCAAAATAACTTCGGGCAATTTTATAGGCCACGAAGAGGAGGGCGCGCGCATAGTGCGCGAAGTTTGCGCCCGACTGAAAGCGCCCAAAAAGGTTACGGAAGAGACGGCAAGGCTTGTTCTTCTGCACATGTACGACGTCGACTGCCGCGCGAGGGAGAGCAAAATCCGCCGCATGATAGTAAGCAACCGCGACATATTTTTCAAACTTGTCGAGCTGAAGCAGGCAGACTTTTCCGCCTGCCGCGACGTGCTTTCCGAAGCGCCCGTAATAACCAAGTGGAGGGAAATTTACGGCGAAATGATGAAAGAGGGCGTGCCCTTCAACCTGCGCGAACTCAAAGTGAAGGGCGACGAGCTTATAGCCGCCGGCATCCCCAAGGAAAAGTGCGGAAAAGTGCTGGACAGGCTGCTTCTCGAATGCGCCGTATTGCCTCAGCTCAACGAAAAGAACAAGCTTATAATAACGGCAAAGCGCATTCTGCGCGACATTAACTGAATTGAAACTGTTTTTGCGGCGGAATATTTTCCGCCGCTTTGTAAAAAGCGGGGTTACCCGCAAATAAAGGAGGATTATGACAGATACACTCATACTGATTGCCATAGGCGTCGGCATTTTATGTTTTATTGCCATCATTGCCGTGGGGATAAAAATAAAAAACAGCTCAGCCGGGCAGAACGAAAAAAAACTTGAGGAAATAACGCGTTCGCTTATCAGACTGGAGGCTGCCTCGGGCGAAAGCGCAAGGCTTGCACAGTCGCAGGAAGCGCGCATAGCCGACCTTAAAAACAAGCTTGACGCCGACCTTAAATACATAACCGAAACTACTTCCGCAAGCGTGGAAAAAATCCGCCTTGCGGTGGAAGATAAGCTTTCTTCAACGCTCGAAGGCAAGCTTTCGCAGAGCTATTCGGTTATCAACGAACAGCTTGAAAAGGTGTATAAGGGCATAGGCGAAGTGAACAGCCTTGCCGCAAACGTAACGGACATCAAAAAACTCTTTTCCAACGTAAAACTGCGCGGAACGTGGGGCGAAGTTCAGCTGGGGACGCTGCTTTCGCAGATGCTCGCGCCCAACCAGTACGCGTCTTCGGTAAAAGTCGATTCCCGCAGCGACGGAATGGTAGACTTTGCCGTGCGCATACCTTCGCGCGATGAACGCACCGTATGGCTTCCCATAGACAGCAAGTTCCCCATAGAGGAATACACCAGGCTGGTGGACGCGACCGACAAGGCCGCCGCGACCGCGGCCTTAAAAAACCTTGCTCAGGCAGTAAAGCTGCAGGCTGACAGCATTGCGTCGAAGTATATTTTCCCGCCCTCGACAACCGATTTTGCCGTTATGTATCTCCCGCTCGAAGGACTGTATGCCGAAATAACCAAGCTGCCTGAGCTGGACGGCTATCTGCGCAAAAGACGCGTGCTCGCGTGCGGGCCTACCAACCTGAGCGCGCTTTTGTCCACTCTTCAGACGGGCTTTAAGACCATCGCCATTGAAAAGCGCTCGGGTGAGCTGTGGCAGCTGCTTTCGGCGTTCAAAGTGCAGTTCGATAAATTTGCC
>CAJLLH010000115.1 GCA_905207385.1 uncultured Eubacteriales bacterium | reverse complement strand
TGCGGCTTAAATTTAATTTTATTTACCTTACGGCAACGCGGTTGACCTTTTTGCCGCGTTCCGCGCGTTTTTCCGTACCGCGCTTGTTGTACGATATCATTCCCTTGCCGTGCTGAGTGGGACGCGAAGGTCGCGACACCGTGCGCAGTTGCCCTTTGCCCGATTCAAGCTCGTCAAGGCTTATCGCGGCGGTATGATTTATCGGTTTCCATTCAACCTTCTTGAATATGGCGACAACAGAAATAGGAATGTACGTAGCCATGAAAATAGGGAACGTGAATATGTAAAGTATCTTTTTATAGGCGGGAGCTTTTATTTTTTTCCACTCGGTTGCGGCAGTCAGCGCGCATATGACAATCATAATCATAAGCATGCCGGAAAGCGATTCCGCAAGCGAAAGTCCTGCACGCGCCGCCGTCTGCATATCGCCGATGCATGCCGCAACTATAGCGCATACGGGCAGCACAACAAGAACGGAAAGCGTGAAAAACAATGCAGGGAAAATTGTGGTTAAAATATCGTAGCAGGAATAACTTTTAAAACAACCCTTTATAAGTTTCCCGCCGTTTTTGCCGAATACCTGATAAAAACCTTTAGACCAGCGTTCGCGCTGACGCCACGACTGCGAAAATTTTACGGGCTGTTCGTCGTACAGTTCCGCATCGGGATTATACCCCACCTTTTTGCCCGCAAGAGCAAAGTTTGTGGAGCATTCTATGTCTTCGGTGAGCGTAAAGAATTTCCAGTTATCGAATTCCTTTACCGCCTGAGCAGAAATAAGGAAGCCAGTACCCGATATTGCACAGGAAAGATGGAACATTCTGCGGCAGTTTGAAAGGTGGCGCGCTTCGTGCAGGAACCAGTAACCGTAACCTGCCGAAATCCAGTTTGCACCAAAATTTTTGGTGTTGCGGTAAGAAGTTACCATCTGATATCCGCTGTCGAAAGAGCGGTTCATTTCAGAAATAAAATCGGGTTTTATAAGGTTATCCGCGTCGAGCACGATATAAGCTTCGGGCACGATATCGGCATACTGCGGATCGGTGTGCAACTTTTCAAAAAGAAAATGAAGGGCGTAACCCTTGCCTATATTAGTTTCATCGTGGCGTTCAAACACTATGCAACCGAGAGAACGGCATACATCGGCGGTGTTGTCCGTGCAGTTATCCGCGATGACAAAGATTTTTATTTTGTCCTGCGGGTAATTGCTGGCGCGCACGCTTTTAATCAGATTTCCTATAACGGCACTTTCGTTTCTTGCAGAAATAACCACGCCTATGGTATGATTTTCCTTGGCAATGTGTTTTTCCTTGTATCGCACAAAAGTGCCTACTATCAAATATATGAACTGGTGAAGATAGATCAGAATGAAAAGCAGTCCCGCGCATTGAGCAAAACACCATACGAAACCGTAAAAGGCGTTCGGAAATGTCAACGTTCCTCCCCCTCGGATCAGCTCTATAATAATATCCATAATAAAAAAATCCCTAATTCTGCGCAACGCTGCGGCGCAGACTAACTCTCCCGCGGATAATTTTGCATGATTTTTGACATACAGCTTCCGCACAGCCTATACTGATTATATAATTTAAAAAAATAAAAGTCAACTGCGACGCCAATATTATATTTTCCGCGATATAAGAATTTTTAAGTTAACATTTTTAGTTTGGTTTTAACAGACAAATAGTATTGTATATTTTATAATATTGTTTGTTTTTATTACAATACACAATCAAAATAAGTATATTTTTATCTATACAATACCCACGAGAATGTTAATTTTAATAAAATGTGTTAAAAACAGACATTTGGGCGCAAAAAATTCAACATTCAAAATGTTAAAAACGCACATCGCAAGGTGCGCGTTTTTATATGTAAAATTATATGTAATGATTGCAATCAGGCTCAAATTGAAAGAGACGTTTAACCTTAAATTTACTTTTCCGAGTGCGAAGCATAATCTGCAATTATATTTCTGTACTCCGCTTCCGCGTCGGATACGGCGTCCCGCCAGGTATAAACAACCGAAGTGCACGCCTCGCACAACTCCGCATATTCCGAACCTGAAAAAATTTTTTCTATTCTGTCCGCCCACAGCGGCACTTCAAGCCGTTCGCAGTAGCCCGTTTTGCCGTCGGAGATAACCTCCGCCGCGCTTGAACCTGCGGGCACGAGCGAAGGCGTATGACAGGAAGCCGCCTCTATTACCACAAGCGGAGCGTTATCGAACACGGACGGAAGAAGAAACAGATTTGCGCGCGCATAAAAAGCGCGAAGTTTATTTCTGTCGCCTATAAAGCCCGTAAACACTACCACATCCGAAAGACCCATTTTTTCGGCAATTTTTTTGTGCGCTTCAAGCTCGTCGCCGCCGCCGACCACAAAAAATCTGCATTTGAACCCGCGCCGCTTAAGTTCTGCAAGAACGGCGAAAGAAAACTTCAAATTCTTTACGGAAACCACTCTGCCAGTGTACAGCAGAATGCGTTCGTCGGGGGATATTCCGTACTCTTTTTCAATTTCAGAAGACAGCGAAGCCAACTCGGAAGCAGACAAAACGGGCATATCCGTACCGTTGCGCATAACCTTTATTTCGCCTTTGTAGCCGTATTCCCTTAGCGTTTTTGCCGAACTTTCGCTTACCGCCCATACATATTTTACCTTGTTGACGTTGCGCATTATGGCTTTCATCATTATAAAGGTTATAAGTCGGGAATGCGTTACGCGCATAAATTCGTCCCTGAACTTTGTGTGAAAGGTGAATACGACGGGTATATTGTGTTTTTTGCCGTATCTGACGAAATAACTGCATATTGCAAACGGCGAATGCGCGTGCAAAATGTCGGGCTTAAGCTCGTCGAGGCACTTCTTCAGCTTTATATCCGTACCCGGCGTGGAATTGCGGAAGCTTAAAAAAGGCACCGCAAGGGAGCGGTTATGGAAAACCTTGCCGCAGTACTCCTCTTCCCCGTGCGCGTCGCTGTCGCGGCCGTACGAAGGCGCAACTATTTTGCAATTCCAGTCTTTTTGTTCAAGCTCGGAGCGGTAGCTCACGACCACGTTGGTTACGCCGTCTACCTGCGGATACCACGCGTCTATGCCGAGCACAACGGTTTTACTCATTTTTAACCAGCTTTTTTGTTTTTATATTTTTTACTATAAGGTCGAACACCGTCATTCCTATGCCTATAAAGATATAGATATAGTAAACGGCAAACCTCCAGAACAGAACAGACCACGCAAGCGCGGCGCCCGCCGCTATGGAGAAGGCAAGCACGCCCATGCCCTCCACCACGCCCGAGTTGCCGGGGGTAGGTATGAACGATACGCCGAAAGTTGCAAACACGTTCAAAGACATTATGGCTATGAACATGCCGTCAACCTTGCAGGAAAGCGCGTTCATTACAAAAAACGGCACGGAAAAGGTTAGAAAGTTTTCTGCAAAACAGCAAAAAAGGAACAATACCAAAAGCAGAGGCTTTTTTACTATTATTTTGAACGAGGAAACAAAGTCGTCTACTATTTTATGCGCCTTTGCCATCACCTTTTCTTTATTTTTGACTATATGAAGCTTAACGCCTATATTTATAAACAGCGTTGTGCTTTTGCTTGCGAGCTTGGGGAAGAACACGAAAAAGGCTATAAATATGGGCAGAATAAGGTTTACCGCAAGACCTACCCAACCGGCAACAAGCAGCAGAGTGCCGCCCGAAACGCCGTTGAGTACGCCGAATACGACGCCCAGAATCATGAATACCGCGCCAATGAACGTAAACCCGAAAATACTGCCGAAATAGCGTATCAGCACGATTGCGGAAGAGTCGGAAACGTTTATGCCCTTGGTGGTCATGTAATAAATCTGCATAGGCTGACCGCCCGTGGAAAAAGGCGTTATGCCGTCGTAAAACTTGCCCATGAAGCTCGTTTTTATGGCTACGGCGGGACGCATCTTTCCGATTACTGCTTTATTTACAAAGCAGAATTTGAGGCTGTCGATTACCATTACGCCGAGCACTACGCAAACAAGAAGAACGGCGCCGGGCGCATTGATGCCTGACATTGCTTCGGAAAAGCTCATTCCGTCGCCCTTGGTAACTTCGCCCGCGATACCGAACAGACTGTAAAGCCCGAGCCCGATAATAACCACAAGCACGATATTCCATATCCACCTGCGCTTCTTTTTGGGCGGTTGAACAGCCGTCAGCTCTTTGTTTTCCTTGTCGGGCGCGCCATTTTCAGCTTCGCCCGCACCCCTTTCTTCGCTGTCTGTAACCAAAGCGGGTTGCGCGGCATTTTCTTCCGCGGGGGGAGTTATGTCTGTCGTTTGGTCTGCGATTTTGTCCGAAGGAGAAATGCTTTCGGATAAAGGGCGCGCCTCGTCTTCAGTTATGGGCGTTTTGTTTTCTGAACTCACTTAAAACTCCGATAATTGCGCAGCTAAAAGCGTGCCGCGCCTTTTAATGCATGATTAGATTATATATTATATTGTTTCGGCTGTCAATTTTAACTTTAATGCACAAAAAAATAAACGATATTAAATTTTGATTAAAATATTTATTTTTAAGCTCCTCTGCAAGGAAAAGAGAACCAAAAGACGGCTTGTTGACAATTTCAACTTTTTTATCTTTAACAGCTTCCATAATTTCCTGACGAATTTTCCATCCATCTGAAAATTCAATACAATGCTCCACCGGCAGATTTTTACCCTCCTGAGTTTCCAGATA
>CAJLLH010000114.1 GCA_905207385.1 uncultured Eubacteriales bacterium | reverse complement strand
CTCATGCCTTTAAAAAGCCCTTGCGGATAAATCCGCAGGGGCTTTAATTTGCTTTATTTAAGGCATATATGCGGCTCAATTCAAAACTTTAACGCGCTTTTGTGCGCAAATTCAGAATATGAATATGCAGAATATAACCTGAAAAAGCGCAATAATCAAATAGCCGCTTATCTTTGTGGAAAAAATTGCGTAAGAGCTCGGCTCAAAACTTCCATCGTCCGTTTGCGCTCTGTTTTTATTGTGCCAGCGTGAGTACCATTTGTTGTTCCACTTGGCAAATGGGTAAGCAAAACATATTTCAAGCACGGCCAGAAGCGCAAATATTGCCAGAATAACGACAAGATACGGTATCATAGTTCCGCAAGCAAGCCATATTATTGTTTCGGTTACTATAACTATAGCATAAATTATGTAAATAAGGTATTTGGATAAAAAGGTATTCATAATTCTAGCCTCTCAGAACGCATACGAATAATGCCCGCTGACTTCAGTAACGGTTACTTTGGGGTACAGGTCGGGGAAAATAGTGGGGTATACCGATGCGGGAATGTCAAAGTGTACTTTGCCTTCAACCGTTTCGGCTGTTGTGCCTTCTATAAGTTCTATCCGTGCTGAGTATGACCCGAAATCTGAATATTCCGCTTCAATACTGTATTTTATTGCAAGGTCTGTAATTCTCATAGCGCTGTCGGTACAGCGGAAAGATACGCGGTAAGGCGTATAGTAATCAACGTTTGAATATGATGTTATGCGACACTCAACGTTGAGATATTCGGCGTAATTTTCAATTGTAATATCGCCGCCGTTTTTGCGTATTCCTGATTTTATGTGGATGCTCGCACCGTATATTCCCGAAATTATAAGGGCTATAAGCAGTACAACTTCAACAGCTAAATATTTTTTGCTGATCATAACTAATTTTTCTCACCTTTATCATCTTGCCCGCTTTTGCCTTTGCGTTTTTTTACGCACTCCGTCAGGAGATATTCAATCTGCCCGTTTACAGAGCGGAAGTCATCCTCCGCCCAGGCGGCAATTTCAGCGTAAAGCTTTGCCGAAAGCCTTAAAGGTATTTGTTTTTTACCGTTTTCTTTCTCCATAACTTTCACCTTAATGCCGCATTTTTTATGTTTACCCGCGCGAACCGCGAGGGTGGGAAGAGCGGGTATGTAATATCTGGCTTTTGCCTGCGCAATGTAACGGGCGCAGGCAAAAGCTTATTGTTTACTTAAATGTAATCGAAAAAGTCGTTAATTCGGGCATATATACGCATCAATTTGCTTTTTAATCAGTAAAGACTGCCTGAATTTACTACTGGCTGAGCGTCTTTGTTTCCGCACAGCACAACTAAAAGGTTTGAAACCATAACAGCCTTGCGCTCTTCGTCAAGTTCAACGGTGTGGTTCTGGCTTAATCTTTCAAGCGCCATTTCAACCATGCCTACTGCGCCGTCAACTATCATCTTGCGCGCGTCAATAATTGCGGACGCCTGCTGGCGCTGCAGCATGACCGCCGCAATTTCGGGCGCGTAAGCAAGGTAGGTTATTCTAGCTTCAATTATCTCAAGTCCGGCATCGGCAACTTTATCCTGAATTTTGTCGCGTATACGCTTTGCAACTATTTCGCTTGAGCCGCGCAGACTTCCGTCGTCAGCCATTCCGTCGCCCGTGGTGTCAACGTTGGGTGCAACGTCATAGGGGTATATGCGCACTATGTCTCTTAAAGCGGTGTCGCACTGAAGGGATAAAAATTCTTTGTAGTTATCTACGTTGAAAACGGCTTTCGCTGTGTCTGTAACGCGCCACGTTACGGCAATGCCTATTTCTACGGGGTTGCCGAGGCAGTCGTTAATTTTCTGCTTTGCGTTGGAAAGCGTCATAACTTTAAGCGAAATTTTAGCGTTTACAAGCCCCTGCGAGCCCGCGGCTGTTACCTTTTCGGTAGTTACGTCGCTGCTCTGCCCAAGTTTGGTTTTTGCCGCAGGGTTGAACGACTGGCAGAACGGGTTAACATAGTAAAAACCTTCGCCTTTAAGCGTTCCGTAGTATTTGCCGAAGAGGGTAAGAACTACTGCTTCCTGAGGTTTAAGAACTTTAAGTCCGCCGAATAAAATCCAGCCGAATATAAGGTAAATCACGCATATAATCGCCCCTGCCATGTAGCCGCCGCTGTATGCTGCGTTATCAAGGTTTACCGCACACGCAATTGCACCCGCAAGCGCGGCTATGTACAGTATGGCAAGCAGTATAAGCATCGGCATGCCGTTTGGCTTTTTGTTGAGTACTTTTTCTTCCATTTTTTCATATCCTCCTCACATTGGATATTTATTTGATATCAAAATCATATCACATATTGCGCTTAATGTCAACAGTTAGTTAAAAATATTTTTACTGATTGCATTTTGGTTGACGTGCGCAAAAAGCTTTAATTTACGCTTTTTGCGCACGAATTTAATAGCTATCCACAATTTTCTGCTTGTGGATAACTTTTGTTGACCATATTAAAAATATTGTCGAAAACCTGCTAAAAAGGCGCTGTTTTGCCCAATTGTCAGCAAATTGTGGATAAGTTTTATAATAAAGCGCTGTTATGCACATAATTACGCACAGTAAAAGTACTTATTTTGTGGATAAAATGCATACGTGTCCACACTATGATGTTGATAACTTTTATGGTTTTGTGTTATGCTGTTTGGCGCGGCGCGCGGCGCGTTAATTGTTGTAATAATTCCGCGGTTGTGCTAAAATAATGGCAAAGACTTGTTATGCGCGGCAAGCCGCAAAAAACGAACGGTGGCGGTGATTATATGAAGGGTTGGCTTGTGGTCAACAGTTTTCTGCATACAAATAAATTTGAAGAAATTTACGGCTTTCTGAAGTCGGCTTCGGCGCGCCGCGGAATATCGCTCGACATAGTGCGCTCTTCAGACATTCTCTGTGATGTGGAGGACAGCTTTTCAGCTTTTTCAAAACCGGACTTTGTTCTGTTCTGGGATAAAGATATTATGCTTGCCAAAAGGCTGGAAATGGCCGGGCTTAAACTTTTCAACAGCGCGTCTGCCGTGGAAATATGCGATAATAAGGCGCTTACGGCAATAGCTCTCAGCGGAAAGGTGCGCACGCCGCGCACGGTAATTGCGCCCAAAACCTTTGAGGGCGTTAATTATTGCGATAAAAAATTTGTTTCAGATGCTGTGCAGATTTTAGGTCTGCCGATAGTGATAAAGGAAGTATGCGGTTCGTTCGGCGCTCAGGTCTATCTTGCGGAAGACCTGTCCGAGGCGGAGTGCATAGCGGATAAGATAGGTTATAAAGATTTCATTATGCAACAGTTCATTTCTTCCAGCCGCGGCAAAGATATCCGCGTAAATGTTGTGGGCGGCATGGCGGTTTGCGCTATGCTCAGGTATAACGAAAATGATTTCCGCTCAAATATAACAAACGGCGGCAAAATGAAGAGGGTGGAGCTTTCTGCAGAGTTTGAAGATGCTGCGGTTGCCGCTTGTAATGCCATAGGGCTGGATTTTGCAGGCGTTGATGTGCTTTTCGGCGCTGACGGCGAACCTGTCGTTTGCGAAGTAAATTCAAACCCGCATTTTAAAAGCAGCCTAGAGTGCACTGGCGTGGATTTAAGCGAATATATAATTGATTATATAGCGGAAAAACTTGTATGAACGGTTGGCTTATATACGATGCCGAAGGCGCTCGGCGCAACGAATGGTTTATAAATCACCTTTCAAAGTTGGCTGGCGGGCTCGGCGCGACGCTCAATTTTGTAAGCGCAGAAAAACTGATTACAGAAGTTCAAAAGGGTGAGCTCGGTGCGCAATGGTCTGGCGCGGCAGAGGCGCGCCCTGATTTTGCTGTGGTCCGAACTATTTGTCCGAAGATAAATAAGTTTTTTGAAGATTGCGGAGTTCCGTGCTTTAACAATTATAAAACGGCGTTTGTTGCAAACGATAAGTGGCAGACATATCTGCTTGCCAAAAAGCTCGGTCTGCCTGTAATGCCTACGCATCTTTTGTCTGATTTCAGTACAGCCAGAGAGATGGTTGAAGGTTCGGGCTTTCCGCTTGTTATAAAGTCGCGCGCAGGTCACGGCGGCATCGAAGTTTATGCCGTAAACAATCAAACCGAGTTGCAAAATTTTTTAAAAAATAATAATTCGTCGCAATATATATGCCAACCAATGTGCTCTGAGCCAGGCATAGATGTGCGGGTATATATGCTTGGCGGCAAAATTATCGCGGCGGCGGAAAGGCGGTCGGAAAAAGATTTTCGCAGCAATTATTCGCTCGGCGGAAGTGCGAAAATAGTACAGGCAGAAGATATGCACAAAAAAATTGCTGAAAAGCTTTTCGAAGAACTTGATTGCGATTTTGTCGGCATTGATTTTATAAAGCACCGCGGAGGTTGGGTGCTTAACGAGGCGGAGGACGTAGTAGGCACGCGTATGCTTTACAGCCTTACGCAAATTGACGCGGCGGAGCTTTATTTAAGGCATATTATGCGGTCAATTCTTAAAATTAAATAAAAAATCATTTTTAAATGCGCCGCATATGCGTTTTAAATTTTTAACAATTAAGCTTGCGTGTAGTTAACGATTAAAGAGTGTAATAAAAAATTTTAAAACAAAACCAAAACTGTTTGACAAAGCGCGGCGCATTTTATATAATATATAAGCTGTAAGAAAGATTACGTAATTTGTTAGTCCGTCAGCGTTTGTTGCGGTAAAAGTTATGTAAGGTTTCAATTTAATATGCACCGTTAGCTCAACT
>CAJLLH010000113.1 GCA_905207385.1 uncultured Eubacteriales bacterium | reverse complement strand
AAAATGCCCGAGCCGCCGCTCAGGCATTATGAATAATTTTTTTGTTAAATGGCGTTGGTTGCGCCATATATGCGGTCGTTTTATGTTTTGTCCGTGCAGATTACGGTTATTTTTTCAATATAATGTTTTTAATGTCGTCCACTTCTTTTGCGATGCGGTCGTTGATTCTGCACATTTCCTCAATTTTGTCGCGCGAGTAGAGCACGGTGGTGTGGTCTCTGCCGCCGAGCTCCTTGCCTATGGAAACGAGGGGGAGAGAAAGCAGGTCGCACATCAGGTAGCAACATATCTGGCGGGGTATTACAACTTCCTTTTTCTTGCTTTTGCCGGTAAGGTCGGTCTTGGTGAGGTGGTAGAACGAGGTTACCGCCGAAATTACGGTGGCGGGGGTTATCTCTTCTTTGCCGCCCTCGGAAACGGCTTCGCTCAGCGCGCTGCGCGCAAGCGATACTGTTATGGGCACTTCGTGCAGGCGCGAAGCAAATATTACTTTGGTAAGCCTGCCTTCAAGCGTGCGCACGTCGTCGCCGCTGTCCTTTGCAAGGAAGTTGAGCACGTCGTCGGGAACTACGCACTTCTTTTCAAACGCCTTGCGCTTTAATATGGCAACCTTTGTTTCGTAGTCGGGGGGAAGTATGTCGAATAAAAGTCCGCCCGAAAAGCGAGTTTTAAGCCTTTCTTCAAGCGCGGCAAGCTCCCTCGGGGAGTGGTCGGAAGATATTACTATCTGCTTTCCCTTTGCAACCAGCTCGTTGAAAGTGTGGAAAAATTCTTCCTGAACGGCTTTTTTGTTTTCTATGAACTGAATATCGTCTATTATGAGCACGTCGGCCGTGCGGTAATGCTGCCTTAATTTGTTGCTCCTGTCGCGAGTGTCGGGTCCGCGGCTGGTGAACATTGTGTCTATGATTTCGTTTACGAACTGTTCGCAGGTAACGTAAATTACCTTAAGGTAGGGCTTTTCGCGCACTATCTTGTTTGCTATCGCCTGCATGAGGTGGGTTTTTCCAAGACCCGTTCCGCCGTAAATGAAAAGGGGGTTGTAAGTGCCTGCGGGGTCTTCGGCTACGGACTGCGCCGCGGCGTAAACGTACTCGTTGCTCGGACCTACCACAAAGCTTTCAAACGTGAATTTTTTATCAAGATTTTCAGGCGCGCTGAAAGTCTGCTTTTCCTCTTCTTCGGGACCGTTGTAGGCGTAGCCCTCCGCGCCCTCGACTTTAAGGCGGAAGTCGGTTATGCCTACGTTGGCTTCGGCTATCGCTTCGCGCATTTTTTCTGCAAGCGTACCCGTTATGTATCTTGCAAAGCTTTCCGTAGGGGCTTCGAGCACGATATACCTGCCGTCCACGTCCACAGGCACCAGCTTTTCAATGAAAGTGGTGTAATTTATGTGCGAAACAAGCTCGCGCATTTTTTCCTTTATGGGGTTGTATAAAAAATCGAAGTTTCCCTTTGTAGACATAAGTTTTGCTTAAAGTTCCTTTGAAATTCGTAAAGAATGTGGTATAATAAACTGAGTATAAAAAGTAAGTCGTACCTTTTTCTTTAGCGTCTTTGTCTTTCGATTATACTACAAAGCGCGGCAAAATAAAAGAGATTTTACAATAAAAATGCAGATAAAAAATTTGACGCTTAAAAATTTCAGAAATTACGCTGATGAAAATTTTGAATTTTGCGAAGGGCTCAACGTGCTTTACGGCCGCAACGCTCAGGGCAAAACCAACTGTGCGGAGGCTGTTTTTTACCTCTGCACGGGCGTTTCGCCGCGCGCCAAAAGGGACAGGCAGCTTATAATGCACGGTCAGACTTCCGCCGAAATTTCCGCCGTGGCGTGCGGAAGGTACGGCGACGTCAACATATCTGCAACCATATACGAAAACGGCAGGGAAATAAGGGTAAACGGCAACAAAATCGCAAAAAATGCAGACCTACTCGGCAACGTGTTCAGCGTATTCTTCTCGCCGTCGGAGCTGCGCCTTATTCAGGACGGACCCGACGAGCGCCGCAGATTTCTGAATATTTCCATTTCGCAGCTGTCTAAGCCGTATTATACCGCGCTTTTAAGGTATAATAAAATTCTGGAACAGCGCAACAATTTGTTGAAGGACAGGGATACGGGTCTCATTTACGATACTCTGCCCGTCTGGGACGAACAGCTTGCAAAATACGCCGCGATAGTGGTGCGCCACCGCACGGACTTCATAACAAGGCTTGCGCCCATCGCCATGGAAGAACATTCAAGGCTTACGGACGGCGCGGAAAAGCTTGAAGTCCGACCCGAAAAAAAGTATCTGGGCGACGACGAGGAGCTTAAGGAAATAATTTTTGACGAGCTTAAAAAAAATTACGACCGCGACGTGCGTTTAGGCTACACAAGCACGGGCCCGCACCGCGACGACCTCGACTTTATCATAAACGGTCAGGACGCCAAAAATTACGCGTCGCAAGGTCAGACGCGCACCGCCGCCCTTTCCGTAAAACTTGCCGAAATGGAAATTTTTAAACAGATTTCGGGCGAGTATCCCGTGCTCATACTTGACGACGTTATGAGCGAGCTTGACCTGCCCCGCAGAAAAAAACTTGCGCAGCGCGCGCAGGGCATGCAGACCATACTCACGTGCACGCACGCAGAGCGCGCTCTGTACGGCAAGGCGGCTAAGAAAATAAGAATAGAGGGGGGTGCGATAAAAAAATGAAAGCTGATATGCACATACATTCATATTATTCCGACGGCATGATATCGCCCGCGGACATAGCGGAGATGTGCGTAAAAAACGGCGTAGGGCTTGCCTCCCTCACCGACCACGACAACATGAACGGCAGCGCGCAGTTTGAAAGGGAGTGTGCGTTGCGCGGCATAAAGTGCGTGCGCGGGCTGGAAATTTCAGCCTATACGAGCGTAAAGGTGCACATCCTCGGCTATAACGTCAACCCCGACTGCGAAGAGTATAAAAAATTTGAAAAATTTGTATGCGACGGCGCGCTCAGCCGCACGGCGGACATACTTTCAAAGCTCAAAAAGCGCGGCATAAATTTAACCTTTTCCGACGTAGTGCGCGAAAGAAAGTGCGCTTCGTCGCCCGTTCATACAATGTATATAGCGCGCGCGGCGGCGCGCAAAGGCTACGCGCCTTCGCCCTCGGCGTTTTATGCCGAAATGCTCGCGCCGTCAAGACCCGCTTATTCCGATCTGGGTCGCCCCTCGCCAGAATATGCGCTAGAGGTAATTGCAAAATGCGGCGGCTTTTCTTCGCTGGCGCACCCCGGCAGGCTGGACCTTTCGCCCGCGGAGCGCACGGAACTTGTAAAACATCTCTGCGCGCACGGTTTGCGCGGCATAGAAGCCGTATATTCGGGGCATACTGAAAAGGAGACGGCATATTTGACGGAGATAGCCGCAAAATTTTCGCTCCTGGTCACGGGCGGGTCAGATACGCATTATGCCGAAGGCAGCCGTTCGGTCGGCACGCCTGCCTTCAGACCTTCAGACGAACTTTTGGCGGCTCTTGGAATAAATTGAAACTTTTTTTTAAAAGATTAGTGTTTATAATTTCTGTTGTGCCCGCGCTCGCCGCGGGCATTTTCGTTTTCGGCGGCTGGGCGAAAAAACTGCCGCGCGGAACGGAAGTGAACGGAGTGGACGTCGGCGGAATGCCCCTGTCGTGCGCCGCGGCGTGCGTGCGCGAAGATATTCTGCGCGACCTTAAAGGCAGGCGGCTTGAAGTGTGGTGCGGCGATAATGTGTACGCTTTCAGCTACCCCGAAATATCGTTCAAAGACAACGTGGCAAGCGTAATTTCCTCCGTGCGCAAGGCGGGGCAATACCGCGCGGAAGTTAAATATTACCTTAACGGGCTTGACACCATTGTTTCGGGCATATGTGCCGCCGAATTCCGCGAAATTCAGGAACCTCAGGCGTATTTCAACGGCGGCTCGGGCGAGCCTTTCAGCTACGACGAGGGGCATAACGGCGCTGTTGCGGAAGGCGGGAAGTTGCGCCGAGATATGCTTTCTTCGCTTGAAAATCGCGGTTACGGCGAAGATTTTGCACCCGTTGAACTCTGCCTTAAAATTACGCGCCCCAAAGGCAGCGTAAGCGCGCTGAAGCGCAAAACGGTAAGAATATCTTCGTATACCACTTATTTCGACGGCTCAAACGCCCCGCGCGTTTCAAATATAAAGCTTGCGGGCAGCAAAATAAGCGGTTGCGTGTTAGGGGTAAACCAAAGCTTTTCTTTCAACACCCGCGTGGGTGCGCGCACGGTGCAAAACGGCTTCAAAAGGGCAAAAATAATAGAGGACGGTCGCTTTGTTTACGGCACGGGCGGCGGGGTGTGCCAGGTCAGCACAACTTTATATAACGCCGTGCTTCTCGCAGGGCTGAAAGTTACCGAATTCCACCCGCACAGCCTTGCGGTAAGCTATGTAAGTCCATCGCGCGATGCTATGGTAAGCGGCACTTACAGCGATTTAAAATTTACCAATACAACAAATTCGCCCGTATATATCCGCATTCTAACGGGTGAAGACTATATAAAATGCGAGGTCTACGGAATGAACAGCGGTGCGGAATATTCTTTGGATTCCGTCGTCGTCGGCGAGGAGCCGCTTGACCCCACGCTGTTGGAGTTCGACGACTCCATGAGCTGGTAAGGGGGGCAGAAAAATGCGGAAATTTAAAAAGACTCTGGGTATCCTCGCGGGCATCGGCGCCGCTGTATACGCGGGCCTTTTCGCGGTGTTTTACTTCGACCTGGACGGAAAACTGCTGTTCTATGTAGTGGAACCGTTTTTGAAGAAGCACTAT
>CAJLLH010000112.1 GCA_905207385.1 uncultured Eubacteriales bacterium | reverse complement strand
ATGTGTAAATTTTTCGCGAAATTCGGCATAAAGGTAGCATATACGCGCCTTGGAATTATTGTTGCGCTTATCTTCGTCGGCAGCTTTTGCAATAAATTCGTCTACGGGCATGGTTACTTTTTCTTCCTTGCCGCGCGTATTTACGTTGACTGTGCCGTCGCGCTCTTCAGCGTCGCCGACTACGAGCACATAAGGCACTTTTTCAAGCTTGGCTTCGCGGATTTTATAGCCGATTTTTTCGTTTCTGGAATCGACTTCGGCGCGCAAACCCTGAGCGCGAAGCTTATCGGCTACATTTTTGGCATAATCGAGAGTCCTGTCGGTAATAGGAAGAACCTTAACCTGCGTAGGGCACATCCACAGAGGGAACGCGCCCGCGTACTTTTCTATGAGTATTGCAAGGGTGCGCTCGTAGCAGCCGATAGAGCTGCGGTGTATTACGAAAGGATGCTGGCGAACGCCGTTTTCGTCGATATAAACCATATTGAAGCTTTCGCCTGCGGCGAAGTCTATCTGAATGGTTATAAGGGTATCTTCCTTGCCGTAAACGTTTTTAATCTGCACGTCGAGCTTAGGTCCGTAGAAGGCAGCTTCGTCGTCGGCTTCGACGTAATCGAGTCCGAGGTCGTCGAGTATCTTCTTCATCATTGCTTCGGTGCTCTTCCACGCCTCGTCGTTGTCGATATATTTATCCGACTTGGAGTTGCCGCGCTTGGAGAAACGGAAAGTTATGTCGTCGCGCAGTCCGAGGCAGTCGAGGAAGTAATACGAAAGGTCAAGGCAGCGCTTGAATTCACCCTCTATCTGGTCTTTGGCGCAGATAATGTGTCCGTCGGAAAGCGTGAACTGCCTTACGCGGATAAGGCCGTGCATTTCGCCGGAAGCTTCCTTTCTGTATTCGTAAGCCGTTTCAGAATATCTGCAGGGCAGATCTCTGTAAGATTTAAGACCGTTTTTGTAAATCTGATACTGGAACGGGCAGGTCATGGGGCGGAGCGCCATAATTTCTTCGCCCGTGGGAGATTCGCCCTTTTCGTCAATTTCGCCGAGAATGAACATCTTGTCGCGATAATGATCCCAGTGACCGGAAATTTTATAGAGGTCAGATTTTGCCATATTGGGCGTTTTGGTTATCATAAATCCGCGCTTTTCTTCTTCGTCTTCAACAAATCTGGTAAGAATCTGAAGCATTTTAGCGCCCTTGGGCATAAGAATGGGCAGACCCTGTCCGATTACTTCGCTGGTCATGAATATGCCGAGCTCCCTGCCGAGCTTGTTGTGGTCGCGCTTTTTGGCTTCCTCTACCGCTGCAAGATATTCTTCGAGCTGGCTCTTCTTTTCAAACGCAGTGCCGTAAATGCGGGTAAGCATTTTGTTCTTTTCGTTGCCGCGCCAGTAAGCGCCGGTAAGCGAGGTAAGCTTGAACGCCTTTATTCTGCCCGTGGAAGGAAGATGAGGTCCGCGGCAGAGGTCGGTAAACGCACCCTGCTTATAGAAAGAAATAACGGCGTCTTCGGGAAGCTCGTTGATTATTTCAACCTTATACTTTTCCTTGAAGCGCGTCATAAGTTCGATGGCTTCCTTGCGCGAAAGCTCGAACCTTTCAATGGGGCTGTTAGCCTTTATTATTTTCTGCATTTCGGCTTCAATCTTTTCAAAATCTTCCTGTGTTATAGGCGTATTGAAGTCTATATCGTAATAAAAACCGTTATCCACCACGGGACCTATGGCAAGGTTGCATGTAGGGAATATGGTTTTTACCGCCTGGGCGAGCACGTGCGCGCAGGTATGGCGGTATACTTCGAGCCCCTCCTTATCCTTGAGCGTTACAAACTCTACCTTATCGCCCTGCGAAAGGGGCGCGGAAAGGTCGGTAAGCTTGCCGTTTATTTTTGCCGCAACCGCATTTCTTGCAAGCGATTCGCTTACGGCTTTTGCCGCGTCGGAACATCTTGCACCGTCTTCAAGCGACAGTTCGTCGCCGTTTTTAAGAAATATCTGCATGGTTCTTTCTCCTAAATTATTTGCAATGATTATGTCTGTAAAAATAAAAAAAAGCGCCTTAAAAATTGCCTTACGGCAATATTTAAGGACGCAAAAATTCTTATCTTGCGCGGTTCCACCTTAATTGTCATGAAAGACCGCTTTTAAAATTGTCGCCAGACTTTAGCGAAGCTGGTTTCCCGCTACCCGCACGACCTGCAGAACTTACAGCCTCGGTTCCGCTCTCTTAAAGGCGCACGGACGGTACTCGTCTTCTTATCCGGTAATCATATTCTATTCTTTTTAAGGCTGTTTGTCAACAACTTTAATGCACTATATCGCTTGAAAATATTTGCTAAAAAGCGCGGCATTGATGTATAATGATACAAAATCATCTTGATTATAAACAGGAAACGCATTATGGCTTACACTAATTTCAACGAAGTAGAAAAAAAATGGATAGAATACTGGGATAAGCACGGCACTTTCCATACCAATTTGCACGACTTTTCCAAACCCAAGTATTACGTGCTTGACATGTTCCCCTACCCCTCCGGCGCGGGGCTGCACGTAGGTCACCCCGAAGGCTACACCGCGACCGACATTATAGCCCGCATGAAAAGAATGCAGGGCTACAACGTTCTGCACCCCATCGGGTTCGACTCTTTCGGTCTGCCCGCGGAACAGTACGCCATAAACACGGGCAACAACCCCGCAGACTTCACGCAGAAGAATATTGAAACTTTTACTTCGCAGCTTAAAATGCTCGGTCTTTCATACGACTATACCCAGACGGTTTCCACTTGCGACCCCTCCTACTATAAATGGACGCAGTGGATTTTCAAACAGCTTTACGAGGCAGGGCTTGCGAGGTATGCCGACGTGCCCGTCAACTGGTGCGAAGAACTTGGAACAGTTCTTGCAAACGATGAAATAATTGACGGCAAAAGCGAACGCGGCGGCTTCCCCGTAGTGCGCAAAAATATGAAGCAATGGGTTATCGACATAAACAAGTACGCGGAAAGACTTCTTGAAGGACTTGACGAAATTGACTGGCCCGAAGCTTCAAAAACGGCTCAGAGAAACTGGATAGGCAAATCTGTGGGCGCGAACGTTGACTTCAGGGTTGACGGCACAGATGAAAAGTTTACCGTTTTCACCACCCGCTGCGATACTCTTTACGGCGCTACCTACTGCGTTCTCGCGCCCGAACACGCACTTGTGGACAAAATTACAGTACCCGAAAAGCGCGAAGAAATTGAAGCTTACAAAAAGGCCTGCGCGAGCAAGTCTGAAATGGAAAGAACGGAGCTTAACAAAGAAAAAACGGGAGCATTCACCGGCGCTTACGCCGTCAACCCCGTAAATGGCGCAAAACTCCCCATTTATATAAGCGACTACGTTCTCACCTCTTACGGCACGGGCGCGATAATGGCTGTTCCCGCACACGATACCCGCGATTACGAATTCGCGAAGAAATTCAACATTCCCATCATTCAGGTACTTGAAGGCGGCGATATTTCAAAAGAAGCCTATACCGGCGACGGTCTGCACATAAATTCAGGATTTTTGGACGGGCTTAACAAGCAGGACGCCATAGATAAAATGGCGGCTTGGCTCGAAGGAAATCACTGCGGCAAAAAAGCCGTATCATACAAACTGCGCGAATGGATATTTGCGCGCCAGCGCTACTGGGGCGAACCCGTGCCCGTAGTTCACCTCGAGGACGGCAGAGACGTAGTACTCAGCGATGAAGAACTTCCCCTTACCCTTCCCCTCATGAAAGATTACAAGGCGCGCGGCGGTAAAGCACCGCTCGACAACGCGACTGAATGGGTAAACGTTACCGTGGACGGCGTCAAGGGTAAACGCGAAACGGCTACAATGCCCGGCTCTGCAGGTTCTTCGTGGTACTTCCTCCGTTACTGCGACCCTCATAACGACAAAGTTTTTGCCGATTACGAGCTTCTGAAGCACTGGATGCCCGTAGACTTCTACTGCGGCGGCAAGGAACACCTTGTCGGACACCTGCTTTATTCAAGATTCTGGAACAATTTCCTTTACGACAAAGGTTACGTGCCTTACAAAGAACCGTTCAAAAAGCTCTTCCATCAGGGCATGATTCTTGGCGAAGACGGCGAAAAGATGTCCAAGTCCAAGGGCAACGTCATAAACCCCAACGACGTTGTGCGCGACTACGGCGCAGACGTTCTTAGAATGTACGAGATGTTTATGGGTCCCGTGGCAGACACCAAACCCTGGAACACCTCTAACATAGAGGGCGTAAAGAAGTTCATAGACAGGATACACAGACTGTATTTTGAAATGAACGTTATATCCGACGCACCCAACAAAAACCTTGAAAAAATATACCACCAGACGGTTAAAAAGGTCGGCGAAGACTATATGTCGCTTAAGGTAAATACCGCAATATCGCAGATGATGGTATTCATAAACGCCGTTTACAAGGAAACCGCCGACGGAAGGAACTTCCCGCTTGAATACGCCGAAGGCTTCATAAAGCTCATAAGCCCCGTCATCCCCTTCCTTACCGAAGAAATCTGGCACGAAGTGTTCGGGCACGAAGACACAATAGCATATACAAAGTGGCCCGAATTTGACGAAGCCAAGTGCGGCGAAGATACATTTGAATACGCCGTTCAGGTTAACAGCAAAATTAAAACAAAAATAAATATTCCCGTAGATATGCCGAATGCCGAAATTGAGCAGCTTGTAAAGTCTAACGCAGATATCGCTCCGCTTATCGAAGGAAAGGCAATCAAAAAATTCATTATCGTGCCCAAGAGGCTGATAAATATTATTGTCTGATAAATTGAAGCGCCGCGCGGATGTTTCCG
>CAJLLH010000111.1 GCA_905207385.1 uncultured Eubacteriales bacterium | reverse complement strand
CACTACTTGCATATTGAACAACCCTGTATTAAAAAAAATATTAAATAACAAAAGCGTTTAACAAAAAAAGCTGCGTAACATCACAGGGCCGGCGGAGTTTTCCGCCGGCCCTGTGATATGGAGAAAAAATGAATAAACTCTTAAAAGTATTGTGTGATCAATAATTAAACGCCGCTGTAAGCAGAGAAGCCGCCGTCTATGGGAAGAACAACACCGGTTATGAAACCTGCGGCCTTGTCGCTTACAAGGAAGAGGGTAGAACCGATAAGTTCATCGGGTTCGCCGAATCTGCCCATAGGAGTGCCGGCGATTATTTTGCCGGTGCGCGCCGTAGGCGTGCCGTCCTCGTTCCAGAGAAGCGATTTGTTCTGCGCGGTGGACAGGAATCCGGGCGCAATAGCGTTAACGCGGATGCCTACCTTAGAGAAGTGTACGGCAAGCCACTGCGTGAAGTTGGAAACCGCCGCCTTAGCCGCAGAATATGCGGGAATTTTGGTGAGCGGAGTGAACGCGTTCATGGAAGATATGTTGAGTACGGAGCATCCCTTCCTGCCTATCATATCGCGCGCGAAAACCTGAGTGGGCATAAGCGTGCCGAGATAGTTGAGGTTGAATACAAACTGGATACCTTCGTCATTGAGGTTGAAGAACGTTTTTATATCGTTGTTATCCTCGTCGCCGAGTTCAAAATATTCTTTATCTGTCTGAGCCCTGGGGTTATTTCCGCCCGCGCCGTTGATAAGAATGTCGCAAGGACCGAGGTCTGCAAGAACCTTCTGCCTGCATTCTTCAAGAGCCTTGAGGTCGAGAACGTTTGCATAGTAGCCGCGGGCAATACCGCCTTCAGCCCTTATTTCTGCAGCAGCCTCTTCAGCCTTTTCAACAGTTCTGTCAAGAAGCGCAACCTTTGCGCCTGCGGCTGCAAGAGCTTTTGCAAGAACGGAGCAGATAACGCCGCCCGCACCTGTAACCACCGCTACTTTACCTTTTAAATCAGTTACATTGATGGGTAATACCATATTAATATCTCCTTATTATGCTTTGAGATCCTTTTCAACAGCTTCGAAAAGGCCGCTTAAATAGCAGGCGCCCATGGCTCTGTCATAGAGTCCGTAGCCGGGCTTTGCGTCCTCGCCCCATACGTTTCTGCCGTGGTCGGGACGGATATAACCTGTAAATCCGTTCTGCACAAGCGCCTTTACTATCGAATATACGTCCACGTTGCCGCAGCTGGTCATATGACCGTTTTCAAAGAAATCGGTATCGGACGTGTACTTGAGCTGACGCAGATGCGCGAAATAGATGCGTTTTGCATACTTGGCAGCCATCTTAGGCAGGTCGTTAAATCTGCCAGCGCCGAGCGAGCCGGTACAGAACGTTATGCCGTTGTGCGGATTGGGAACGGCGGCGAACAGCTTGTCGTAATCCTCTTCCCTTCCGACTATTCTGGGAAGTCCGAAGATATCCCAGGGAGGATCGTCAGGGTGAACGGCGAGGTTTACATCAGCCTCGTCGCAGGCAGGCATAACGCCCTTGAGGAAGTAAACATAGTTATCGAAGAGCTGCTCGTGCGTCATGCCCTCGTACTCCTTCAAAAGGCCGTTAAGTTCGTCGGAAGTGTAGCTTTCGTCCCAGCCGGGAAGGCGGAGATTGTGCTTGTCGAGCTTAGCAAAGTCAGCCTCGCTGTACGAGAGGGATGTAGCGCCGTCGCCGTGTTTGAAGTAGAGGTTGGTGCGGAACCAGTCGAACACGGGCATGAAGTTGTAGCAAATGCACTTTACGCCCGCCTTACCGCAGTTGATTATGTTCTGCCTGTAAGCCTCTATGTACTTGTCCCTGGTGGGTTTGCCGAGCTTTATGTCTTCGTGCACGGGTACGGACTCGATAACTTCCATCTCAAGGCCTGCTTTGTTTGCAAGTTCCTTGAGGCGGAGCAGTTTATCCATGCTCCATACCGCGCCTACGGGTTCGTCGTACACCGCGGTAACCACGCCCGTCATACCCTGGATCTGCTTAATATAATTTAAAGGGATGCAGTCCTTTTCGCCGTACCAGCGAAACGTCATCTTCATGAGATTTTATTCTCCTTTGTTTGCTTTATTCTGTTTTGCTGCTTTTTTCTCTTCTGCTATGCGACGCTTTTCAGCAAGCTTAGCCTGATATTTAGCCTCTTCTTCTTCGTAAGAAATGCCCTTCTTTTCGCACTTAGCCTTAAGCTCAAGCTTGCGGGCTTCTTCGGAAAGTCTTTCAGCTTCTTCCTGTTCGCGGCGAAGCCTTTCTTCGGGCTCTATCCACTCAATGCCTGCGGCAAGAGCTTCTGACTTCTGACGATCAAGTATCAGCGCCCTGTCGGACTTAAGATATTTTTCAACTATGAAGAACAGCATAAGCACTGCGCATGCAACATAAACGCCGGTCTCTATCCATACATAGCATACGGTAACCCAAGGGCTTGCATTGCTGCCGCCAGTTACTGCATTGAAGAAGCTCTGTGCAAGGGGCGTCGTTGCCGCCATGATAGAGCTGTAAATACTCATCGTAAGTCCGTCGCAACGGAACCCGTGCTTTGCTTCGATATGGTCGAGCACGTCGGATATCATTGCAAGAATCATATAGCAAGCGGGCGAAGACCCGAAGCTCTTTAACGCAACGCCGACGCAAACTGCAATAAAATTATCTGCCCAGATACCGGCAATAACGCCGCCGACTGCACCGACGAGCAGACCTACCATAACTACGAGGCGCTTGCCGTACTTGCGGGAAAGCGGCCAGATGAATGCCATAGCTATAGCCATAGGAACAGCGCCGAGCACGTTAATTATGGTCATAGCGAAATCGCCGTAGGCGGTTCCGTCAAAACGGTCGCAGAAATATGTGCAGGACATATTCTTAAGGGAGCCGGAGAACTGGAATATAAGATAGAATACTATTATTATCCACCAGAAAGCATCCGTACCTACAGCCTTGAACTGCTTGCCCATGGGAATTGCTTTCTTGGGAGCCTGTTCGGTTTCAAGATGGAAAGATTCTTCGGTTACCCTTTCGCGGGTGAAATAGTACTGTAATACGACAAACAAGAAAGTGATTATACCTATGATTATGAAGGTAATCATCCAGTTTGTCTTAGTTGCGCTGATATCAACGACATCGGGCGCAGATTCTATAGTTATAAGTCCGACGATTATAGGGAATACCATACCGCCGGCACCCATTACGCCGAGGTGAGCGAAGTTTGTAAACGAAGCAAGAAGTCCGCGCTGCGAACTGTTGCGGGTGGAAACGGGAACAAGCGTGCTGTTAGCAGTGTTGTACATGGGATAAGCTACCGCATAATAGATGTTATATGCTATAGCGGTAAGAACCATTGTAAGCACGGGCGTATCTGTACCGTTGCCCATTGGCGCAACGAACAATACTATACAGCCGATTGCAAGCAGTATGGATGAAAGAAGCATCCAGGGTCTTGCTTTACCTGCGCGCGTTTTGGTGCGCTCTATAAGCTGACCTACAAACAAATTGCCCGCAACTATGAGTATAGTTGAAATCAACGGCAACAGCGACAGGAATATGCCGACAGGCGAATCGGCGGCAAAGCCCATTATAGGCTCGCCGTTCTTGTCAATGCCAGTCTGGATGGTGTAATCTGCAAACAGAACACTTGTCCAGTACTTGTTGAGGAAGCTGGTGAAAATGCCGCTGGCAAGAAGCGCGCCGAACGGGCCTAAAAAGTAGCCGATAATAAGCTCGGGCGTCTTTACGTTTGCCGACTTGACCTTGGTGGACAAGAGCGGATTTTCAAAGATGCTTTTCTTTCTTTGGGTTTGTTCCATTCATTTCCTCCCCGGAGTTAGTTTTTTACGGAAGCGTCTTAAGCTGTAACGTTCGCGCAGAGACAGCCATAATTCGCCTCAAATTTCGTTTATTTAATTATAACGCACTTTTTTTGAAATACAATTACAGTTTTTCTTTAAAAATATTGCATTTTTAATATTGCCCTGAAAAATATTTGCATTTTCTACACTGATTTATTGCAATTTCTACACCGACATGGTATAATATATATACCATGTTTAATTACTCTTACGGAAACATTGATTTTGCACATAAAATAGACACTCCGTCATCACCGAGCGAAGAATATCTCAAGCATATGCATACATTCACCGAGATACTCTACTTCGTTCAGGGCGATGTGGATTATACCGTCGAATCTGAGACGCGAACCCTTCAGCCCGGGGACGTAGTTCTGATTGCTCCCGGCAAATATCATTTCGCCACGGTCAATTTAAACGAAAGGCCTTACGAAAGATACGTTCTTAAATTTCCCGAAATTTTAGTGCCCGATTACCTTAAAACAAATTTGCTGGCTCACCGTCCGTTTTTTACGGATACGGAAAGCTATGCGCATTTTTTTAAAGATTTAGACGGCTATGCCGATAATTTTTCGCGCGAGGAGCTTAACACGCTTTTCACGGGCGACCTTACAAAACTGCTTGTATACATGAACAGGGCGGCAAGCACGGGAAAACAGAAAACGAACGCGTTCATAGAAAAAATAATAACGCATATAAACAACCACATTACGGAAGAAATAACGCTTGAAAAACTTGCCGACGACCTTATTTACTCCAAGTCTTACATAAGCAACGAATTCAAAAAATACATGCACATTCCAGTAATGCAGTACGTGCGCTCCAAAAAAATCATGTTCGCGCATACGCTTATAGCAAACGGCATGAAAAAGTGCGAGGCGGCAGAAACGCTCGGCTTTACCAACTACTCCACTTTCTTCCGCGCATATCAGAAAATGCTGAAGACAAGCCCGTTCCACGAAGACATGTAATTTCAAATGCGCCCTTTGCGGCGCATTTTTTATTTGACGCATA
>CAJLLH010000110.1 GCA_905207385.1 uncultured Eubacteriales bacterium | reverse complement strand
CTCCCAAGAAGCCCTGCCGCAAACCGAGAAGGGATTGCTGTCAGCCTGATTTTTCGCAGAACTGCGACGACAGAAACTGTGCGCCGAAAGACAGGCGCAGTTATGACGAATACGAATAATGCAAAAAGAGCGCGGCTTAAATATTTAAGCCGCGCTCTGCTTTTATAATAAATCGGTAAGGTATGCCGCCGAAGTCTGCATACCGATATATTTCAAAATAACAGCTGATAAATCAGAATATATTTTCCAATCTCAATTTATAGTTTCCCGGCACGCTTTTAGCAAGCTGCCTTACAATCTCCATATTAGCAAGGGCAGAGTGGTAGTCCTGCGTATAAATGTAAGACGCCGCTTCGTTCAGTCTGTAATCTATATAAGAAATGTCGTTGTGCGGAATAAATATGTGCAGTTTAGAGCGCTTGTCCGACCACATCATGCGCACGGCGTTGGCGTCTTCGCGGTTAGCCGTCTGGTTCTGCGTTTTTTCGTAGAGTATGTCTGCGGCCTGATAAAATTCGGTAAACTCTTTATCGAGGTACCATTCAATAAAAATGAAAAATCCTATGCATGCGACGATTGCCGCGAGGGTTAAAACTGCCGACTTCACCATCTTTTGCTTACCTCTGTATGAAGTATTCTGTACGGCTTTCCCGAAGGCTGAAAGTAAACTCTGCCGTTTCCGTCAACAGTCATAACCAGCACTTTTTTTAATTTAACGCCCTGCTCTTTCAAAAGCTCGTCAAGCTTTTCGCGGTTCAAACCGCACATGTCAAGGTTATGGTTGTTTATCTTTCCGCTGTCTATAATCGTTACCGCAAGCGAGTTTGTTTTATGCTCGCTTTCCAGTGCGGAAAAACTGCCGTTAGCCTCATAAAGCCCGTAATAAACGTCGTCAAGGTTAAAGTACCCCGCCGTGCGCATGCTTTCAATAAGGTCGCTGACGTCAAGGTTGTTTTTTCTGAGCTGATATTCGTCAATGCCCTGCTTTGTTATTACAAGCGAAGGTCTGCCGCAGATTACAGCTTTCATCGGTCTGAACCACATATCCAGCAGCCACACAATCTGGTGCATTATAAAAATTGCCACAATGGCAACAATACCGTACAGCAAGGGTATGGACGAATCTGCCATGGGTATGCAGGCAAGCTCGGCTATAAGCAGGGTTATAACAAATTCAAACGGCTGCATTTCGCCTATCTGGCTTTTGCCCATAAGCCTCATGGTTATAAGCAATGTTATAAAAATTACCGCAGTTCTTATAAAAATAAGCGCCATAACATAAGTATCGGCAAAAAGTCGCTTAATATTCTTGCCAAAACGCCGCGGCGGTGTTATAATTTTTTAAAATAAAAAGCACAGGCGCGTTAAGTGTTGCCGATAGGACAGTCGGCAAACGAAAGGTTAAAACCTGCGGTGTCTGTGCGCGTCCCGAATTTTGTTTGTAAAACGGGCGTTTTTGCGCCCGTATATTTTTTTACAAGGACGCCGATTTTTTTGCGGAGTTCTTTTTTTATTTTGCAGAACGTAAACGTTGTAAATCAGATAGTAGGCATGCGCAGCGCGGGAATGAAGTTCGGTACAGAGCGTACGCGCGCCCTTCTCGACTCACTCGGCTCGCCCGACGAAAAACTTAAAATAATTCACGTTGCCGGCACAAACGGCAAGGGCTCTGTATGCACCTATCTCACGCAGATACTTCTTGCTGCGGGAAAGACTGTCGGCACTTATATGACGCCCGAAGTTTATTGCTTCGAAGAACAGTTTTTAATCAATGGCAGAACGGACGCCCGCCTTACCGAAGAATGCCTTGCGCGCGCCCAGCAGGCGGCGGAGGGTATGACCGATAAACCTACCGCTTACGAGCGCCAGACCGCGGCGGCATTCCTGATGTTTGCCGAAGCGGGTTGCGAATACGCCGTAACAGAATGCTGCATGGGCGGACTTTTGGATACTACAAATGCGGTAAACAAAAAAGTCCTTGCCGTCATAACTTCGGTATCGCTCGAACATACTGCATTTTTAGGCGACACCGTGCAAAAAATTGCGCGGCACAAGGCGGGCATTATAAAAGATTGCCCGTCAGTTATTTCTCAGTGCGTGCCCGAAGAGGTTCGGTCGCTGTTCAATTCGCTCGGTTCTGTGTCGGCTTATGAGGTCAGCGATATAACGGAGGAGGACGGCGGAACGCGCTTTGTGTGCGGAGGAGAGCAGTATTTCACCCGCATGCTCGGTTGCAGACAGCCTTACAATGCGGCGACGGCTATAACGGCGGCGGACATTTTAGGAATTGAGCAAAAATTTATTTCCGCCGGCATAAGCGCCGCGTATCTTAAAGGCAGGTTAGAAACTGTAAAAATAGGCTCTGCCGAATATATAACGGACGGCGCGCACAATCCCGAAAGTTTTATTCCGCTCGTTAATCTGCTCAAGAGCCGTTACTCTGGCAAAAAGCGCGCAATCATATACGGTTGCCTCAGCGACAAAGATATAACAGCGGCTTTGGGCGAACTTAAAGACTGCGCGGAACAGATAGTTGCTGTCAGACCGCAAAACTATCGGGCAATGGACTATGATAAAATTCTTGCCGCTTGCCGCTCGGCATTCGGCAGTGTTACGCAATCGGACAGCGTAACGCAAGCACTTGACAGCACCGTAGCGGACGTTGTTGCGGTGTGCGGCTCGTTTACTCTTTTAAAGGAGGCTGAAGAATGGATAGAGAAAAAGCAATAAAGGCGATTGCCGATTTCCTTGCCGCCGTAGGCGAAGATGTTAACAGGGAGGGGCTCAAAGATACCCCCGCGCGCGTTGCCGATATGTATGCCGAACTTTTAAGCGGCAACAGCGACGATGCGGCGCGTCATCTTTCTAAAACTTTCCGCGTGCAGTCGGGCGATATCGTCATAGAAAAAGATATAACCTTTTCTTCGATGTGCGAACATCATTTAATGCCCTTCTTCGGCAAAATAGCAATAGCCTACCTTCCCGATAAAAAAGTTGCGGGGCTTTCCAAGCTCGCGCGCACGGTGGAAGTGTATGCGCGCAGACTTCAGCTACAGGAACAGCTTACAAGCCAGATTGCTCAGGCTGTTTATCAATACCTCGGCGCGCGCGGCGTTTTTGTGCTTTGCGAAGCCGAACATACCTGCATGACCTGCCGCGGCGTTAAAAAGCCGGGGTCAAAGACGGTAACCTACTCAACCGCGGGCGATTTCCCCGCAGACAGAATAGCGGAGGTAGTGGCGCTTATAAAGTAACGGCGCGATAAAAAATGATAGTCGGTTCAAAAGATTTTTCTGTCGGCACTCACGTAATGGCAATCATCAACCTCACGCCGGACAGCTTCTGGAGCGCAAGCCGCCATACACAGAGCACCGTTCTTTCTGCCGTCGAACGTGCCGTTGAGGAGGGCGCGGAAATCATAGATATAGGCGCGCAGTCCACGCGCCCCGGATATACCGAAGTAAGCGCCCGCGAAGAAATTTCCCGCCTTATTTTGCCCCTTAAGGAAATAAAAAAGCGCTTTTCCGTTCCCGTGTCAGTCGATACATATTTTGCCGACTGCGCCAAAGCTGCTTTAGACGAAGGCGCAGATATGATAAACGATATCTGGGGACTCACCCGCGGCAGAAATATGGCAAAAACGATAGCTAATTACGGCGCTTCGGTATGCATAATGCATAATGCCGAAACGCAATTGTCGGGGGATATATGGGGGGCAATTAATAATTTTCTTAAAAATTCGCTTAAAATTGCGCTTGATGCGGGCATAGATAAAAACAGAATATGTGTAGACGGCGGAATAGGCTTTGCCAAATCGCGCGAGCAGAATTTTGAGCTTCTGAACGGCTACGAAAAACTTTCTTCGCTCGGTTATCCTCTGCTTTTGGGCGTCAGCCGCAAATCTATGTTCGGCGGTCTGCCCGAAGAAAGGCTCGAGCCCACCCTCGCGGCGACAAAACTTGCCGTGGGAAAGGGCGTAACGTTCGTGCGAGTGCACGATGTAAAGGAAAATGTCGCGGCAATCGCCTCGGCAGAAAAATCTTTAAGGAACTGAAAATATGGGTAAAGTAACAGTAAAAAAACTTGTAATAGAAACGTGCCACGGCGTAAACGACTTTGAAAAGCGCGAACCTCAGCGTTTTGAATTTTCCTCAGAAATAGGCTGCGATTTTTCGCTTGCGGCAAAGAACGACGACCTTTCGCATACGGTCAATTATTCTACCGTCTGCAAAATAATAACCGCCGTCGCCACGCAGAACGTTTTCAACCTTATCGAAACGCTTGCCTGGCGTTGCTGCGAAGCTATACTTGAAAACTTCCCTCAGGCAGAGTACGCCAGCGTCCGCGTGGATAAGCCTCAGGCGCCTTTAAAGGCACATTTCAAATCGGTTGCCGCAGAAGAGTGCCTCCGCCGCGAAAAAGTTTATCTTTCGCTCGGCTCAAGCATGGGCGATAAAAAAGCATACCTCGACTTTGCCGTAAAAGAGCTTTCGGCAACGCGCGGCATTACTTTAAAAAAGGTATCGTCTTATCTGGAAACTGCGCCTTACGGCGGCGTTGCAAAAAATACATTTCTCAATGCCTGCGCGGAAATCGAAACTTATCTTCCGCCGCGCGCACTTCTCGACGAAATTCACCGCATAGAGGCAGAGGGCGAGCGCATACGCAATCTGCGTTGGGACGACAGAACGCTTGACATCGATATCATTTTTTACGGCAGACAGATTATTTGCGAAGACGGGCTCACAGTTCCTCACACCGACTATAAAAACCGTACTTTCGTTCTGGGTCCGCTCAGCGAAATTGCTCCCGATTTCATATGCCCCGTGAACGGTAAAAAAGTATCGCAATTATATGCCGAACTTGGCGGAAATAAATAATTAAAATTTAATTTTTTCAATAAATTTTTTAACGGCTGAATCTGGTAAAAAATAAATATTCGGGCACATAATTTTTGCCTTC
>CAJLLH010000109.1 GCA_905207385.1 uncultured Eubacteriales bacterium | reverse complement strand
CGTACTTGGCGCGCAGACCGCGCAGAATTTCTACCGTGTCCTCTACCGAAGGCTCGTCAACCTGCACGGGGGTAAAACGACGTTCGAGCGCCGCGTCCTTTTCGATATATTTTCTGTATTCTTCAAGCGTGGTCGCGCCTATCGTCTGAAGTTCGCCGCGGGCGAGCATGGGCTTTAAAATGTTGGCGGCGTCCATACTGCCGTCGCTGGTTGCGCCCGCGCCCACTATCTGGTGAATTTCATCTATAAAAAGTATGACGTTGCCCTTGTTTTTGACTTCGGTTATGGCGTTTTTAAGGCGCTCTTCAAAGTCGCCGCGGTATTTAGAGCCCGCAACCATGCTTGCAAGGTCGAGCGAAAATACAATTTTATTTTTCAGAAGGTCGGGCACTTCGTTGCTTACAATAGCCTGAGCAAGACCTTCAACCACCGCAGATTTGCCTACGCCGGGCTCGCCTATGAGCACGGGATTGTTTTTGGTGCGGCGGGAAAGCACCTGAATTATTTTATCTATTTCTTTTTTGCGGCCTATTACGGGGTCTATTTTGCCCTCGCGCGCTTTCTGCGTAAGGTTTACGCCGTACTTTTCAATCTCGCCGCCCAAAGATTCGGTTTTGCGCTCCTGACGGGTAGCGGGGCGGGGTTTTTCCGCTCCGAACGAGGAAAGGAACGAAGCAAAGGGATTGCTTTCTTCAAAGTCGTTGCCCTCTTCGGTAAGCCCTTCGTGAATGACCACCTCGAGCTTGGACGCAAGGCGGGTAACGTTTACGCCCATCGCGTTGAAAATGCGCATTGCAAGACAGGTAGGTTCTGCCATTACAGCGTAAAGCATATGCTCGGTACCAGCGAGTGCATCGTCGCCGCCGAGCGCAACCGCAAGTTCAACCGCCTGCATCAGCATATGTTTGGTTCTGGGCGTAAAGCCCTTTATGTTTGACTGCTGGTCGATAGAGCGCGCAAAATATGCCCTGAAGGGCGCTTCTTCCACGCCGCACATTTCCATTACCTTGCACGCCGTGCATTCGGGCGTGTTGAGCATTGCAAAAACTATATGTTCGCTGCCTACGTAGCTGCTGCCGAAAAGGTCGGCGGCGCTTTCGGCCTTTTCAATGACTTCAACAAGATTTGAAGTGAATTTTCCGTAATCTTCCATAAGGCTTTACCTCCTTTAAGGTGTGCGGCGAAGCGTATGTTCCGCCGTGCCGAAAGGTTATTTTTTTAAGCTGAAAATTATAAAAAAAGTAAATTGACCGCTATATATGCCGCAACTATTTAAATTGACGGCAACACTGGTCACCTTGACTGGGCAAGTTTTTTTACGTGCGCCGATACGTATTCCGCGCGGTAAACGTCGCGTTCGCCGGCGGTTAGTTCTCTGCCCGCGGAAATGTTTATGTTGTAAGGCTGCATGCGCGCGACGAGGTCGTCTATCTCGGAAACGTTTGCCACGGGGATATATCCAAGGCACGCGCCAAGCTTTATGTCTGCGGCAAGCCGCGCGAGCTCGCCCGAGGAAAGAACGGCGCAGTTGGTGGCAACGCCGTACGCGCGCAGGCATTTATCCTTTACCGTAAGCCTTGCCGAACCCGTTCTGAGTTTGTTCCTTTCGGTATTTTCAAGCGCGCATATCTTTTGCGCAACTTCGTCTACCTGCGAAATAATCTCGTCTTCGGAAACGCCTAAGGTTACCTCGTTGCTGACCTGGTACATATACCCTTCGGCTTCGCTGCCCTCGCCGTATATTCCGCGCACGGTAAGTCCAAGACGGGATATAGAGCGTACCACCTCGCGCATGTTGCCGTTTAAGGTGAGCGCGGGAAGAAAGAGCATTACCGAAGCCCTGAGCCCCGTGCCCAGATTTGTGGGGCACGCCGTAAGGTAGCCGAGCTGTTCGTCGTAGGCAAATTTTATTGACCTGCCTATTTTGCTGTCTATTGCGGAGAGCCTGTCGTATGCGCGCTTTAAGTGCAGTCCCTTAATTATGCACTGTTCGCGCAGATGGTCCTCTTCGTTTATCATAACGGATATGCTTCTGTCCGAGTTGATAAGCGCCGCGGAAGAGCGCTTGCGCGCTATAAGGTCGGGGCTTATAAGGTGGTTTTCCTTTAAGGAATTGGCCTCCCACTCGGTTATTCCGTCCATATAATACAGTTTGAAATCGTCAAGGCGGTTGAGTCCCGAAGATACGAGACGGATTATTTCCTTGGCTTGCTTTTCGTCCTTGAGGTGCGAGGGGAACGGATAGCCTTCGAGATTGCGCGCAAGCCTTATGCGCGTGGATACAAGCGTGCCGTCTGAAATGTTGCTCATTTGTCGCCCTCCCCGTTTTCCGACATGCGCCTGCGCACCTGCGAAATTTTTATGTTTATTCTTTCCGCCGCGAGATAATTTTTATCGCGCACGGCGCGTTCAAGCTGTTCCTGAAGCTGCGAAAGCGTGCGGGTAAGATCCTGCTCGCGCGCGTTCTGACCCACTTTGCCTACGTGCATAACCTTGCCCTGAATGCGCTCTATGTAGGGCATAAGCTCTTCCTTGAACACGTCGTAACACGAGGCGCAGCCTAATAGACCTGTCCTTTCGAAATCGGAATAAGAAATGCCGCACACAGGGCATGAACGCACCCGCTTGTTTTCCGACTGACCGAAAAGACCCGCAAGTATGTCGCCGTCAAGCGATGAATTTATTGTTCCGAACATTTCGGCATAACACTTTGCGCAAAGATTGTAACCGACCTTGTCGCCGTTGATAAGCTCTATGAAGTTCATGGTGGCTTCCCGTTTTTTGCAACGCTGGCAAAGCATATACCTCAGTCCTTTCGCCGCACGTAGCAAGGCGGCTTATTTTTATTTAAAGTTGCGCAATTTTTAAGCCCTTAATTATCAGACCGCAAAAGCGCAGACTTTACCCATATATTATAATACACTATAATTATAATACTTTCAAGCGGCAAGTAAACATAATCTTTTGCCGCCGCTGTGTATTTTTTTGTAATTTGGCGCGTTTAGCGCCCGAACGCAGAATTGCCGCTTGCCGTCCTTGTCCTTTTGTCCGTTCGCCTAAAAAGTTGCATTGTTGTGCGCGCAAAAGAGGGCATGTAACACATATTTGCGCTTTTTGTAACGCGCGTGATATTGAAATGAAGCCCATTTGTGCTTTATACTTATGCCGAAAAAGCTTAAGACCTGCTTTTAAGGAGATTGCGATGGAAAATAATACTCACGAGCAAAACGAAAACATTCAGTCCGCTTGCACAGAAAAAAGGCGCACGCGAAAGGGCGCTGTTATTGCCGCGGCGTCTTGCGCCGCCGCGGGACTGTTTTTCACCGTCTGGGGAATTATTGACGGCAACGAACCGTTAGCAGGATTCGGGCTTATATTTTTTATACCCTTCTGCGCAATAGTTTTATATTTTGTCAACACAGCGCTCGCATCGCGCACTCCGCCGCGCTCGGTACTGCCTTACGCCGCGGTTGTGCTTGACCTCAGCTGCATTCCGATTGCTTACATAACTTATCTTTTAGCTTACGGCGGAATGGGACTGCTCATCATAGCCCTCCCTCTGATACTTTGCATGCTTATCGCTCCGATTGCGGGAATAACCGCAGGCATAGCAACAGTATGCGCGGGAAAAAAGAAGCACGGCGCGGCGGGACTGGCATGCGGCATAATCGCGATAGTTCTGCCCGTAATCATAGTCGGAACGGTTATTTTGCTCATGAGCATGCGCGTAATTGTAATTTCGCTTATGTGAGGCGCGGCACATGAACAGAACTTTGAAATACTGCCTGCTTGCCGCGCGCATAGCGGGGACGTGCGCCGCATTTGCCGCGGCGGGCGCCGTGCTTTACCTTTTTGAATACGTGCAGCAATGGAATCAGGTAGACAACCTGACGGGCGCGCTACCCGTTGCGTTCGCATTTTTATTCGCGGGCGGATGCACTGCGCTTATATGGATGAAGCACAGCCGCCGCACGGCGCCAATCGCCATAGCGCTTGCCGTGACGATAGCGCTCTGCGCGGCGCTGTACCCCACCGCGCTCCGCGGCGACTGGTGGCTCGATTACGAGCACACGATCGAAGGAGCGGGTCCAGACCTTACTCTTTACGCGCCGTTCAAAGAAGACAGCCTTGCCGTAAAACCCGAAGAAGAGCCTTCCCTTCATCTTGAAAGCGACCTGCCCGCACTTGACGGAGCGACGGCGCTGTACCCCGTTTACGCCGCGTTCGCCCAGGCCGTATATGATAAAGACGCGTTTGAGGAAAGCGACGTAAAATGCTCTAACACGGCGGGAGCTTACAGAGCTATTATAAGCGGCGAAGCCGATATAATATTCGTAGCCGCACCTTCGGAAAAACAGCTTGAAGCCGCACGGGACGCGGGCGTCAGCCTTGAATTTACTCCCATCGGCAAAGAAGCGTTCGTATTCATCACGGGTAAAACCAACCCCGTAGAAAACCTTACTACCACTCAGATACGCAACATATACACGGGCAAAACGGCTATGTGGAGCACGCTGGGCTGGAATGAGGGCGGCAGAATTATAGCATTCAGAAGACCTGAAGGCTCGGGCAGCGAATCGGGGCTCGCCAACCTTGTTATGGACGGCAGACCTATATTTGCGCCGCAGCCCCTTCCCGCTAAAAGCCTTGCGGGCACAAACAGCCTTATGCAACAGGTTTCGGTATGGTACAACGGCGTGCAACCCGCTTTGGGGTATTCTTACCGCTACTTTGCGGGCACGATGTACGCAAACTCCGAAACAAAATTTTTGAGCGTGGACGGTTACGCCCCCACCATAGAAAACATACAAAGCGGGAAATACCCCTTTATTGCCGAAGTGTACGCCGTAACCCGCGGCAAGCCGCAGGGCAACGCAAAGAAACTTATTGACTGGATACTCTCCGCGCAAGGGCAATACATAATAGAAAAAACTGGTTATTCACCGCTTTATTAAATTTAAAAAAGGCGG
>CAJLLH010000108.1 GCA_905207385.1 uncultured Eubacteriales bacterium | reverse complement strand
CGCGGGTCTCATGCCTGCCGAAGGACGGGCAGACTGTCCTGGACGGCCTGCGCCGAAACCTGCCGAGGGACGCTGCTGTGCGCCCTGGCGGGGAGGCTGACCGGGACGGGGAGGACGCGAGTCCTTATTTACGAAAGTGCGGTTATCGTTCTGCCTGGGTTTGCCGGAGGTGTAACCCTGCTGAACGGGACGCTGCTGGGGTGCGCGGGGCTGATTTTCCTGCCTGCGCGCGGGCGCGGAATTAGGCTGAGAACCCGCATTCTGCGCGGGCTGGGGTTTTGCCTGAGGTGCGAAAGGCTTTTCCGACCTGACCTCGGCGGGTTTTTCCTGCTTTTCCGCTGCAGGGGAAGCGGGCTGAGCTTTCTGCACGGGTGCAGGCTGAGCCTGTTCGGCAGCTTTTTCCACCTTTGCCTTTGCTTCGGCTTTCGCTTTAGCTTCTGCGGCGGCCTTTGCTTCAGCTTCCGCCTTTGCCTTAGCCTCTGCGGCGGCTCTTTCTGCCTGTTCCTTTTCAGCCTGTTCTTTTGCGGCCTTTTCCCTTTCAGCCTTTTCCTTTTCGGCCTGCTCGGAAGCGAGGCGCTCCTCTTCCTGCTTCTTTGCGACCTGAATAGCGCTCTCCATATCGGACAGCTTTTTAAGAATCTCCGACACCCTCTTTTCGGATGCGTTGACCTTTTTACCCAGCTCAGACAATGCCCCGCCGGATACCAGCTTTCCTATATTTTCAGCGTTTTCGTATTTGTTTGCCATATATCAGTTTATGCCTCCAGCATATATTTCATAGTTCTCGTCCGCGGCGGAAATTATAGCACCTGCGAGCTGACTGTCCGTAACCGCCGCGATTTTACAGCCAGGTCTGTGCACGGCGTTTTCAAGACCCGTTCTGCACACCATCAAAGGGCAGGAATGCCTGCGTGCAAATTTGCGGGCCAGGCCGAAACAGTTTTCCGAAGCCGTGGTGCATACTATTATTAAATAAACTCCCTTTTTAAGGCAGTCGACTGCGCCCGTGCCCAATGTTATTTTGCGGGCGCGCAGGCAGAAGCCTATATATGTTTCCGCCTTAGCTCTTTTTTCCAAAGTATTCCTCCTCTATGCGCGAGTAAACCTCTTCGGGAACCTCGCACGAGAAAACTTTGTTTATAAGCCGCTGCTTTCTGAGCTTTTTGATGCAGTCGGGATTGTCGCAGATGTATGCGCCGCGCCCGGGGGCTTTGGAGGAAAAATCGATGAATATTTCGCCCTGAGCATTTTTTACTATGCGGAGCATATCCCTCTTTTCCTTAAGCTCGCGGCAGGCTATGCACATCCTTAAAGGTATTTTTTTAGTCTTCGGCATTTTGTTCGTCGGCGGGCTCTTCGCCTTCACCCTCCGATTCATGCACAAAGCCCATCTTTTCTGCCGCGCTGCGGCTCTTTACGTCTATCTTCCAGCCTGTAAGCCTTACCGCAAGGCGGGCGTTCTGTCCGTCTTTGCCTATCGCAAGGGAAAGCTTGTCGTCGGGAACGACTGCCATTGCCGTCTTTTCTCCGTCGAGCTGGGTTACGGATATTACCTTTGCGGGAGAAAGCGCTTTTGCAATGAATTCAAGCGGATCTTCGCTCCAGGGAATGATGTCTATCTTTTCGCCGCCGAGTTCGGCAACAACCGCGTTTACCCTTGCGCCCTTGTTGCCCACGCACGCGCCGATTGCGTCTACGCGGGGGTCGTTGGAGTATATTGCCATCTTGGTGCGCGAACCTGCCTCGCGGCTGATTTCTTTTATTTCAACGGTGCCCTGCTTGATTTCGGGTACTTCCTCTTCAAACAGCTTTCTTACAAGGCCGGGAGACGTGCGGCTTACGAGCACCTGCGCGCCGTTGTATCCGCTTTTTACCCTTTTTACGAACACCTTGATTTTATCGTTTACGTTATACGTTTCGCCCGGAACCTGGTCGGAAGGAAGAAGCACGCCCTCTATCTGACCCTTGCCGAGGTCGATGTATATGTTCTTTGCGTCCTTTTTGCGAACGACGCCGACAAGAAGCTCGCCCTCTTTATCGGCAAATTCCGTCATCGCGGCGTCGCGCTCGGTTTCGTGAATTTTCTGCAGAATTACCTGCTTTGCCGTCTGCGCGGCTATGCGCGAAAAGTCCTTGGGTACGAACTTTTCGGTAAGTTTATCGCCCACCTTCGCCGTCTTTTTGATGGCGCGGGCATCTTCCAAAGAAATTTCCTTTTCGCGGTCGATAACCTCATCCACGACGGTTTTTACCGTATAGAAGTCAAATGTGCCCTTATCGGGATTGAGCTTGATTTCAACGGCGCCTACCGTGCCTGCATACTGCTTTTTGCACGCGGATACGAGGGCGTTTTCAAGTGCTTCGAGGAATACTTCCTTAGATATGCCCTTCTCTTTTTCCAAGTCTTCAAGCGCCAAGAAAAAATCTTTGTTAGTCATTTTAAAATCTCCTGTTTTGAGTTGAAAGCCGCTTTATACAGCGGAGCGTTATTTTTTATGTTTGCGGCGCGCGCCGCGATATATGCTTTAATCTAACTTTATAGCTTTGTTAATTTTAGCTATCTTGGTTCTGTTTATCTTTTCAGTTTCTTCGCCGAGCTTTATGGTTACGGAATTTTCGTCGAACGCTTCGAGCACGCCCTCCAAAAGCTTTTTGCCTTTGAGCGGCGCGAAAAGTTTTACCTCGACCTCTTTTCCGATGTTGCGCTGAAAATCGCGCGCGGTAACAAAAGGACGGTCGAGCCCGGGGCTGGATACGTTAAGCGTATAAGCCGCGCCATAGCTGGGGTCGAGTTCGTCGATAGGCTCCATTATGGCGTTATGGAATTTTTCGCACGTGTCGAGGTCTACGCCGTTTTCCGTTTCTATGAATACCGTAAGGTTATCGCCCTTGGTCTCCACATCCACAATTTCAATGCCCATAGGCAGGGCTATTTTTTCAAGATATTCCCTGATTTCTGCAACAGGTTTAAAATTCATTTTATCTCCCCCGCATTATGCGAAAGTGCCGCATAAAGCCGTAATTTTTATATTTGGGCGCACACTATAGCCCGTTGAATGTCCCTTTATACAGCGATTGAGTGCCCCGCAAGGCACTCAATCTTAATTTTAATATTAAGGCTGTTTTTATTATACCACGGCTGTTTGCATTTTGCAACCTTTATCAGTAATTTGGCAAAGATTTTTTTAATTTTATGAGCTCTATGAATATTTTTGCCGTGGCGAGGGCGTCGTCTTCCGCCCTGTGGTGATTGAACGTTATGCCGAAATGTTCGGCAACCGTGTTGAGCTTGTTGTTGGATAGTCTTAAAAGCTGCTGGGAAAGAAAAAGCGTATCTATAACCCTGCAATCGGGCGCGTAGCCGAGTTCCCTGCAATAAAAATCAATGAACTTGGAGTCGAAGCCGGCGGCGTTGTGTCCTACGAGAACGGAGCCGTCGCAGAACTTTACAAAGTCGGGCAACACGTCTTTATAGCTGGGCGCGCTTTTTACCATATCCTCGGATATGCCGGTAAGCTCGACTATCTTCGCGTCTAGCGGAGCGCTGCGCTCGGGATTGACGAACGTTGAAAACTTTTCGCGTATTTCGCCGTCGACTACCTTGTATGCGCCTATTTCTATTATGCCGTCCATCTCGCCAGCGACGGGAGTTGTGCAAAGACCAGTTGTTTCAAGGTCAAACACGACGAACGACGTGCCTTTGAAACATTCGGGCAGCGTTGCGTCGGTAAAGAAATCGGTTTGGGTGTAGTCGGTAAACTCTTCGGGGAATATTGTGTGGTAAGCCTTGGGAACGGGGCGCGCCTTGCGCTTTTCGGGCACAAAATTTTCGGGCGGAGCGCCGTAATTTATCATTGTAGCCGTATAGCGCAGCATGCCGCCGTGAACTTCGCTGCGGCAGTTGCACACTATGTTTTCGCCCACCTTTATTTCCCTTATTTTATCCACGCTCTTTTTGCGCGAAAAATAGGTGAGGCGCATATTGCCCGTGCCATCGGAAAGAGTTATGTTGAAATAGGGCTTTTCTTCTCCGTTGGAACGGGTATAGGAACGCTCCTGAATATCTATCACGCTGCCGCAGACAACGGCGTTTTCACCGACAAAGTTAAAGTCGGCGATATACAGCGCGCGCTTGGGCGCGTCGGCGCTTTCTATGGGCGTGAAATTTTCTACGGGGAAGGTGCGCACGGGCGCTTCAAAAGTTTCTTCCTCCACAGCCTCTTCCACGGTTATGGACGAAACGTCGAGCTTTTCAGACGAAACTTTGCCGCGGAACGAGCCGCAGAAACATTTTTTAAGCGCGTCCTCTACGGCGGTTACAACTTCCTTTGCGCGCGACGTTGCAAGAGCGGTTATCGTAAAGGTAAAGCCATCGTCATCCTTTTCTACGGAAACGCCGTTTTCATCGGTAACGGACGCGAGTGCGGGAAATTTTTCACCTATAACGGAAAGTATTCTGCGCTTTACCATTGCGCAGTCGGGTGTGAGCTTGGAAATTTTAAGTTCAAGCGAAAAGGCGGAAGGCACGTATTTGCGCACCGCGGCATACGCCGCTTTGTAATCGCCGTCGGTATACGCCCTGTCGGTGATAAGGCTTACCGTTACCGCAGATGTGGCTTGCGTGAGCTCCACCCCGCCCATTATTGCATTTTTAAGTCCGCTATTCGCGCGGACCTCTGATAATATATCGTCAGTCATCTGTAAGGCTTTCTATCTCCTTTAAAAACTCCTGCGCGGCTTCATCCGCCTTAACCCTGCGCAAAATTTCGCCTTTGCGGAATATTACGCAGTAATCTGTTGCGCCCGCAATGCCTATATCTGCCTCCGCCGCCTCGCCGGGACCGTTGACCACGCAGCCCATGACCGCGACGGTGATGGGCTTTTGGCAGTTCTTGAGCGCGGCTTCCACGCGGGAGGCAAGGGAAATGAGATCGATGCGGGTTCTGCCGCAGGTGGGGCAGGCGACGATGTTGACCCCGTCATGGCG
>CAJLLH010000107.1 GCA_905207385.1 uncultured Eubacteriales bacterium | reverse complement strand
TACTATGGCTAAATTAATGGGTATAGACGTCGGTTCTACCACGGTAAAAGTTACCGTTGTTGAACAGGACGGCACGGTTTTGTATAAATCTTACGAAAGGCATTTTGCTCAGGTTCGCGAAACTGTGCTTAAAGAGCTTAATAAAATAAAAAATCAGTTCGGCGGCGATTTCTGCGCGTCGATAACCGGCAGTGCGGGTCTCGGCCTTTCCCAGCGCAGCGGCATTAACTTTGTTCAGGAAGTTCAGGCGGCGTTTGTGGCTATCCGCCGTTTTTATCCCGACGCCGACGCTGCGGTTGAGCTTGGCGGCGAAGACGCTAAAATAATCTTCGTAACAGGCGGCACCGAACAGCGCATGAACGGCAGCTGTGCGGGCGGCACGGGCGCATTTATCGACCAGATGGCAACTCTTCTTAATATTTCTGTTCAGGAAATGGACGAATGTGCCCTCCGCGCCGAAAAAATTTACCCCATAGCTTCGCGTTGCGGCGTGTTTGCAAAATCGGATATTCAGCCGCTTATCAACCAGGGCGCAACCAAAGAAGATATTTCCGCATCAATTTTTCAGGCCGTTGTCGACCAGACCGTTTCAGGTCTTGCTCAGGGCAGAAGAATCAAGGGAAAAGTGCTCTTTCTCGGCGGGCCGCTGTTCTTCCTTAAAGGGTTGCGTCAGGCATTCGTGCGCACGCTTAAGCTTTCTGAAGAAAACGCAGTATTCCCCGAAGATGCGCCCTGCTTTATGTCGATAGGCGCGGCGCTTCATTCTGCGGGCGTTCACCCCATGAGCATAGACGAAATCTGCGACCGCATTGAAAAAGCCGAAGGCAACGACGAAGTTGTAACGGGCGAGCCCTTATTCAAAGATAAGGAGGAATATTCCGCGTTCGTAAAGCGCCACCGCGCGACCGACCTCACTTTTGCCGACATCGCCACATATGAAGGCGACGCATACCTTGGCATAGACAGCGGTTCAACAACCACAAAACTTATTTTAATAACGCCCGACTGCCGCATACTTTATTCGCATTACCAGTCGAATAACGGCCAGCCGGTAGACATAATCGTTGAAAAGCTTAAGGAAATTTATAAAATTTCAGAAGGCAGAATAACAATAAAGGGCAGTGCGGTAACCGGCTACGGCGAAGACCTCATAAAGGCGGCTATCAAAGCCGACTTCGGCATAGTTGAAACTGTTGCACACTTCAAAGCTGCGCTTCACTTCAACCCCGACGTCGATTTCATTATAGATATCGGCGGACAGGACATAAAGTGCTTTAAAATCAAAAACAAAGCCATCGATTCCATAATGCTCAACGAGGCTTGCTCTTCGGGATGCGGCTCGTTCATACAGACGTTCGCAAGGGCGATGGGCATGGAGATAGATAAGTTTTCCCAGCTAGGACTGTTTGCACCTCACCCCGTAGAACTCGGTTCGCGTTGCACGGTATTCATGAACAGCGCCGTAAAGCAGGCACAGAAAGAGGGCTCTTCTGTAGAAGACATTTCCGCGGGGCTTTCCATATCCATAGTCAAAAACGCCATATATAAAGTAATACGCGCCGCAAGCGCGGACGAACTCGGCGACAATATAGTAGTCCAGGGCGGCACTTTCTTAAACGACGCGGTATTGCGCGCGTTTGAAAGGGAGACGGGCAAAAACGTAATACGCCCCGGCATTGCGGGGCTTATGGGCGCGTTCGGCGCTGCGCTCTATGCAAAAGAAATGAGCGACGGCACTTCTACCACGATAGGCGAAGACAAGCTTGAAGACTTTTCTTATAAGTCCAACGCCATAGTCTGCCGCGGCTGTACTTCCAAGTGCAACGTTAACATAATAACCTTTGCCGACGGTTCGCGCTTCATCTCAGGCAACAAATGCGAAAGGGGCGCGGGTCAGAAACCCGCTTCGGCTGAGCTTGACATCTATTCCTACAAGCAGAACAGATTGCCCGAGGTAATAGAGGGGGTAAAGGGTACTAAAGGCAGAGTTGGTCTTCCCCTTCAGCTCGGAATGTACGAACAGCTTCCCATCTGGGCAGGCTTTTTCGAAAGTCTGGGCTTCGAGGTCGTTTTAAGCGACAAGTCCTCGCGCGAGTTGTATTTCCGCGGTCAGCACACCGTCGCATCGGATACGGCGTGCTATCCCGCAAAGCTTATGCACGGACACATTGAAAGTCTTCTGGATAAAGGCGTAGACTTCATATTCATGCCCTGCGAAAGCTATAACCTTGACGAGCACGATTCGGTAAACCATTACAATTGCCCTATCGTTGCTTACTACCCCGAACTTTTAAAGGCCAATAACGAAAGGTTAAATTCCGAAAACTTCATAATGCCGTACATAGACCTTAATATGTGGGATAACACAGTAAAAAAACTGTGCGCGGCGCTTAAAAAGTATAATATAAAGAAAAAGGCGGCAGACGCCGCGCTTAAAGAAGGCTTCGCCCGCTTCAATAAATATCACGCGGACGTGCGCGCAAAGGGCGCGGAGATAATAAGAAAAGCGCGCGAACAGGGCAAGCAGATTATAATCCTTGCCGGCAGACCTTACCACGTGGATAACGAAATAAACCACGGCATAAACAAGCTATTAACTTCTTTGAATCTTGCCGTGCTTTCCGAAGACGCCGTGTTCGACGAAGCCGACCTTGTAAACGTAAACGTGCTCAACCAGTGGACGTACCACGCAAGGCTTTACCGCGCCGCAGAATACGCCTGCCGCAACAATGATATGAATCTTGTGCAGCTTGTATCTTTCGGATGCGGCTTAGATGCAATCACCACGGACGAGGTTCGCTCCATAATGGAAAAGAACGGCAAGCTTTATACGCAGATAAAGATTGACGAAATCAACAACCTCGGCGTCGTAAAAATAAGATTAAGAAGCATGCTTGCGGCAATAGAAGAGGCGCAGAAAGTTTCCTCTAAATAAAAAGCAGTTTTCTGTTTAACATTGTAAAAATACAACAAAACATTTAAAAATTACAATATTTTACAAATAAAACTTTGCGCAAGCTCGCTTTATTATTGAGATATTTGCAAATAAAACTATGAAGAAAGAGATACCAGAGAAAAATACAAAAAATTATAAAGACGACTACCCCAGATGGCAGCCGTATATGAAGAGCACTTATAAAATACTCATCCCCGATATGCTCCCGTGGCATTTCGCGCTTATAGAGCGGCTTTTAAAGCTTGAAGGGTACGATGTGGAAGTGCTCAAAAACGATACCCGCGCCGTTATTGACGAGGGACTCAAGCACGTGCATAACGATACTTGCTTCCCTTGCCTTTGCACGGTAGGTCAGTATATAGACGCCTTAAAAAGCGGCAAGTACGATGTAAACCATACGGCTGTAATAATGTCGCAATCGGGCGGCGGGTGCAGGGCATCTAACTATATACCCCTCATACGCAAGGCGCTCCGCGCGGAATTCCCGCAAGTGCCCGTCCTTTCGCTCAACTTTTCGGGGCTGGAAAAAGATTCGTCGTTTCCCGTAGGCGCAAAGCTTATGCTGAAGCTCGTGTTTGCGGTGTATTACGGCGATACCATAATGTGGTGCTACAACCAGACCAAGCCTTACGAGGTAACTTCAGGCGAGGCGGACAAGGCGCGCGACAAGGCTATCGACCTTGTAATTTCCAAATTTGAAAAGGGCGGATACGCGCATTACAAAAAGATTACCCGCGCCATCACCGAAATGTTTGCCGCCGTGCAAAGAAGCGGCGAAAAGAAGGTGAAGGTAGGCATTGTGGGCGAAATTTACGTTAAATACTCTTCGCTTGCAAACAACCACTTGGAAGATTTTCTGCTTTCCGAAGGCTGCGAACCGGTAGTTCCCGCGCTTATGGACTACGTTTTATACTGCGTGGCAAATAACATTAACGACGGTAAGCTGTACGGCAAAAAGAGCCTTTTTATAACGGCTAACAAAGTTGTATATTCCGTGCTCCGCAGAATACAGAAAAACATTATAAAGATATTTGAAAAGCAGGGTGTTTTCGAGCCTATTCACGACTTCGAGCACTTAAGGAAGTGTGCCGACAAGGTGCTTAACCAGGGCGTAAAAATGGGTGAAGGCTGGCTTATTCCCGCCGAAATGGCTGCGCTTGCCGAAACGGGCACGGAAAACATAGTATGCGCCCAGCCGTTCGGCTGTCTGCCCAACCATATTGCGGGCAAAGGTGCAATCCGCACGCTTAAAAATATGTATCAGGACGCGAATATAGTCGCAGTCGATTACGACCCTTCCGCAACAAAGGTAAATCAGGAAAACCGCATAAAGCTTATGCTTGCCACCGCAAGGGAAAATCTGGCTTCGGGCAAATAAATTTTTTGGTTTGTCTTCGTCGGTGCAGTCTTTTCACCGAAAAATGGTTTAAGCTGTCTGCAATGCCTGCGCAGATATTTCCATAAGTTTTAATAGTAAATTGATAGGTAATTGTTAAAGCTTAAAGCAATCTTGCGCAGTAATGTTTCAGCGGGGAATACTTGAAATGAAATATTTTATTGACGAAGAACAAAGAAAGCTTTCGGGTTCAACTACTTATTTTGAATTCATTAAAGGGAAGTATCGCGGCAAATGCTGGTTGCCAGATTCTTTGTCTTTGGATATGGACGAATTTGACAGATTGGGTTTGGATAAGCTTATAAGTTCAGCCGTTCCCTCATTCGATTATTTTGGACTTACAAAAATAACTTTAAGGGACCGGGAAAAGATTTTAAGCAAAGCTCATGCTGTAGGCGGCGAAGCCGAAGCGGCTGTTGCAGAAATCGATGAATGGGCGCGCGAAGTGTTTTCTGAATATGAGTGCATTACTATTTTCGGCATATAGCGCATTCAAGCGATTGATTAAACCAAATGATTAATGTATATAAACGCTAAACAAGACCGCGGCGGAATTTACAGAGTTTGTAAATTCCGCCGCGTTTTTTTGTATTTTATCTGCAATGTTTTAAAAGCCGCGGCGCAATAGGTAAATTGCGCCGCGGCTTTTACTTTTTCGAAATCGTGGCCCGGAATCTGCTCGGCGAGGAATTT
>CAJLLH010000106.1 GCA_905207385.1 uncultured Eubacteriales bacterium | reverse complement strand
CGATTATACAGATTATAAGTCTGAGCAGTCCTCCCTTTTTAAGCCAGGTGCTCCATCTTACCACGATCTCCGTTATCCAGTTTACACCGGGGATAAGAAGAAGGATAATCTGAACCAGTCGGCTCTGCCTGTTAAACCAAGTCATAATCCACTCCTTATATTTATTTATATAAGTATTATACCACAAATAGCCGACATGTCAACATAAAAATTTTTCAAAGCCGAAGCGGCGCACTTTACATCTGTTAAAAAAGCTGCATTTTGAGCGTAAAATGCAGCTTTTTTATCAGTTTTTAAGCATTTTTGCAGTTGTTTTCGTACTTAAAAAATTTACAAACTTACCCCAGATAGGTGCGGCCGAGCATAAAAGCGTGCCCTTTTAAAAGAACCCAGATAAGGTCGAGTATCCACATGAAGAATGCGCCTGGTATTACGGTAAGCGCGCCGAGCACTATCCACAGCACGTCGTTTTTTACCACGCCGTTTACAACTCGGCACACGCTGTAAAAAATATCGAGCACAGGAATGCACAGAATAACCTTCAGCACGAGCGGTAATTCGTTTACCTGTTTTATAAATTCGTTCATAAAAAACTCCTTTTTTTGCGGCATTGACGCAACACGGCTTGCCGCCCTATATTTATTATACCGCTACTGTCAATATATTATCACAAAAATAAGCGGCACAATACCCATTTGCAATAGGCTTACCCCTTTTCCGTGCTTATTTCTGCCGCAATAAAAAAATTGCCACGCCCATATGCCGCATTTAACGTAACCAACGCACAGCGGAACATTATGAAATTGCCCTCCACATATGCCGCACTTAACGCCGCAAACGCTGCGCGGCTAAACATTATTAAATTGACACCCATATATGTCAGATTTAACGCCGCAAACGCTGCGCGGCGATGTAATTAAAAATTGCCACGCGCATATGCCGCAAACAAAAGCAAAAAAAACCGCCTTTGCTGTTATGCAAAGGCGGTTTTATACGGTTTTATGATTTTTCGGCAAAGCCGAAACTTTTAATTAAACCAATTCGATTATAGCTTCTTCAGAAGCATCGCCGCGACGTTCGCCGAGCAGATAGATGCGGGTGTAGCCGCCGCCCTGGCCAAGTTCTTCCTTGCGCTGGGCGTATTTGGGAGCGATTTCGTTGAAGAGCTTTTCCATTAAAGGATGCTGAACGTCTTCGGTGCGTGCCTTGAATTCAGCCTTCTTTTCGTTGAAGGCTTTGACTTCCTGCAAATCGCGCAGTTTAGCCATTATAGCGCGGCGTACGGCAAGCTTTTTAGGCGTGTCCTTTATGGACTTAACGGTTACTTCCTTGCCCTTCTTATCGGTGGTAGCTACATCGATTTCTTCGTTGAGGTCGTAAACGCTTATTGCCTTGGTTATTATTTTTTCTACGTAAGGCTGAAGCTCTTTGGCTCTTGCCGCAGTAGTCTTTATTTTGCCGTACCACAGAAGTTCAGACGCCTGATTCCTGAGTATCGCCATTCTCTGCTTGGTGGTTCTTCCTAATTTACCGGGCATTTTTCTTAGTCCTCCTTGTTAGCGAGCGAAAGTCCGTAAGACTGCAGCTTTAAAATAACTTCGTCAAGCGACTTTCTGCCGAGGTTTCTTACCTTCAGCATTTCGTCTTCCGTCTTTCTCGTCAAATCTTCTACTGTGTGTATGTTTGCACGCTTCAAGCAGTTGTAAGAGCGCACCGAAAGATCCATCTCTTCGATAGCCATGTCGAGCACCTGCTGCTGCTTGTCGTCCTCGTTCTTCACGAGTATATCCATGCCCTTTATCGTATCCGAAAGGTTTACGAAAAGGCTGATATGGTCCTGCATTATTTTTGCGGCAAGGGATACGATTTCCTTTGCGCTGAACGCGCCGTTGGTCCATACTTCGAGAACGAGTTTATCGTAGTCGGTGTTCTGACCTACACGGGTGTTTTCGACATTGTAGTTGACCTTCTTTACGGGCGTATAGATAGAGTCGATGGGGATGTAGTCGATAAGGTCGGACCTGGTGTGGTCGGCGCCCTTATAGCCCCTGCCCCTGCCTATGGTTATTTCCATATCTATCTTGGAACCCGCGTCTACCGTGCAGATGTGCTGGTCGCCGTTGATTATTTCAATTTCGGCATCCTGCTCTATGTCGCTCGCTTTGACGTCTGCGGGACCTTCTTTGTAAAGATGAACTACTTTAACGTAATCTTTATCGGTAACTTTGGTTTTGATAGCCAGCGTTTTGAGGTTGAGGATTATTTCCGTAACGTCTTCTTTAACGCCGGGCACAGCCGAAAATTCGTGCTTTACGCTGCCGTCCAAAAATCTTATTCCCTGCGCCGCCGCACCGGGGAGCGCGGACAGGAGTATTCTTCTAAGGCAGTTGCCTATTGTAAGACCGAAACCCTTTTCAAGCGGTTCAACTACGACCTTTGCGTAAGACTGGTCCTCGCTTTCTTCCACTTCGATTTTGGGCATATCCATTTCGATCATGTTACTACCTCCTTAAAGATTTATTTATTACTTGGAGTACAGCTCGACAATCATATGCTCGGAAATCTGGCTGTCTATATCTGCCCTTACGGGAAGTTCTATAACCTTTCCTACAAGCTTTTCGCTATCAAACTCAAGCCATTTAGGCATGTTCGCCGCGGGCTTGGTACCCTTTACTTCGGCGAAGAATTTGTTGCCTGCCTTGCTCTCCTTAACGCCGATGACGTCGCCCTTCTTTACTATATAAGAAGGAATGTTAACTTTTTTGCCGTTTACCGTGAAGTGGCCGTGGTTTACAAGCTGCCTTGCCTGTGCGCGCGATGCGCCGATGCCGAGGCGGAATACTACGTTGTCCAGCCTTCTTTCAAGGAGGGAGAGCATGTTTTCACCGGTGATGCCCTTCATTCTGTCGGCCGTTTCATAATATTCTCTGAACTGGCCTTCCTGAACGCCGTAAATCCTCTTAACCTTCTGCTTCTCGCGGAGCTGCTGGCCGTATTCGGATACCTTTTTCCTGCCGGTGCCGTGCTGTCCGGGGGCCATGGGCCTCTTTTCGAACGGGCACTTGCCTGTATAACATTTATCGCCCTTTAAAAAGAGCTTACCGCCTTCTCTTCTGCAAAGACGGCACTTTGCTTCTCTGTAAGTCGCCATATTCTTTCTCTCCTTTTATACTCTGCGGCGCTTGGGAGGCCTGCATCCGTTATGAGGTATGGGGGATACGTCGGAGATGAGCGTTATTTCAACGTCGCACGCCGCTATAGCCCTTATAGCCGATTCTCTGCCCGCGCCGGGGCCCTTTACGTATACTTCAACCGAGCGAAGCCCGTGTTCCTTTGCTGCCTTTACAGCTGTTTCCGTAGCCATCTGTGCAGCGAAGGGAGTGCCCTTCCTGCTGCCTTTGTAGCCGAGGCTGCCTGCGCTGGACCATGCGATTGCGTTGCCCTGTGCGTCGGTTACGGTTACAAGCGTGTTGTTGAAAGACGACTGAATATGAACCTGACCTTTATCAACCTTCTTAAGCTCTCTGCGCTTTCTGGTGGTTGCAGTAGTCTTCTTAGTTGCTGCCATTTATTTACGTCCTCCTATTACTTTGCGCCCTTCTTCTTGGCGACGGTACGACGGGGACCCTTCCTGGTCCTCGCATTTCTCTTGGTAGACTGTCCGCGTACGGGAAGGCCCTTTCTGTGCCTGATGCCGCGGTAGCAGCCGATTTCCATAAGGCGCTTGATGTTGAGCGATACTTCCGAACGAAGTTCGCCTTCCACTCTTATGTTATGGTCTATATATTCCCTGAGCTTGGAAACGGTGGTTTCATCGAGATCCTTTACGCGGGTATTGGGGTCAACGCCCGTTGCGGCAAGAATCTTCTGGGAAGTTTTGAGCCCTATACCGTAGATATAGGTGAGACCGATTTCAATTCTCTTCTCTCTGGGTAAATCCACACCGGCAATACGTGCCATAGATTTAAATTCCTCCGTTAGACTTTTCTTTGATAATAATATAATGGATATTTGTGTGTATGTCAACCGCTGAGGGCCGCATGCATGATTGTGGAATGAGCGCACGCGCGCATTCAGCGAAATTATTTTTGTATTTATACCCGTGCGCGCACAAACAAGCTAAATCCGCGCGCGCCGCGGGTAATTATAAGGGCGAAAGATGCGCCCGTTCGGCCCGACCGCATTTTGCGCGGTCTTCTTGTTTATTCAGGCGCGGGGGCGCTTTTAAAAGCCGCCCCGCTTAGCCCTGGCGCTGCTTATGGCTCTTGTTCTTGGAACAGATTACCATAACCTTGCCGTTCCTTTTGATTATCTTGCACTTGTCGCACATAGGCTTTACAGAAGGTCTTACTTTCATAATCTTTCTCCTTGAAGAATTTTTGATTTGTTTTTCGCTCGGTTACGATTTACTGCGCCACGTTATGCGACCCTTTGTAAGGTCGTAAGGACTCATTTCAAGCTTTACCATATCGCCTTCTATAATTCTGATATAGTTCATGCGAAGTTTGCCTGAAATGTAAGCCGTTATAACGTAGCCGTTTGCAAGCTGAACTTTGAAATTGGCATTGGGGAGGCACTCTATTACCTTGCCCTCCGCTTCAATTACGTCGTTTTTTGACACAAACCGTTTCCTCCGCTAAATTTTTGCGTCCCCGTCGGGCGCAGTTTTTGCCGCGGCGCTTATGTTTTTGAGCGCCGAATATACCTCGCTGTCGAACACCTTGCCGCCGTATGAAAACTTCTCGGCAATCGCCTCGGCCGTTTCAGGCAGCAGCTTTACGTGCTTTAAGCTCTTTTTTTTGGGCGAGGCCAGCTTTTTGTAGTTGCCGTCGCAGACGAGTATAAAGCCGTTCGGCAGTACCTCTTTTATGAGGTAATACCTGCCCTCGTCCCTGCCCTGCGTGCTTACGCATATTCCGCCGGGCACAGCTTCTTTCTTTTTCATAATTTTCCGCGCTTTCAAAGCGTTAAAATTTCTACGCCGTCATCGGTGATGAGCACCGTGTTTTCGTAGTGCGCCGCCGGCTTGCCGTCCATCGTGCGGATGGTCCAGCC
>CAJLLH010000105.1 GCA_905207385.1 uncultured Eubacteriales bacterium | reverse complement strand
TTAAAACTTAACAGACAGGCAGAACCCCCCCCGCTTCGGCGGGGTCGGTTCTGCCATTGCCTGCAAAAAGGCAAACAATAAATCGGAGGCAAAAATGAAGAAGTCATTTTTAGCCGTCTGCATGGGCATAGTCACAATTTTTGCGGCTTGCTTTGCAACGGCGGGCAACAGCCCGAAGGACAACCCCGGCGAAGAGCCCCCCGCCGAACTTCAGGATGGCACAATCACTTTCGAGGACGCTACCTGCGAAAGCATAATCAATCAGGAAAATTCGGGTACGGTAGCCATAGCAACGGCGTCTAACGGTGCGCCCGTTACCTATTCCATGTCCGCAGAGGAGAGCGAAAAGTTCAGCAACGCTTTCGAGGGCGCGCTTACAATCTCTCCCGACGGCACAATATCGGGCAGCTACGACGAACTTAAAAGCCTTAAAGTAGACATAACGGCAAGCGCGGAAAAGTGCCCCTCGGTTACGGCAGAAATCAAAATCAGCGTAGTCAATCCTTACCTTACATACGCGGGCAAAACGCTTGTGGACGCGCGCGAGGGCATAGAGTATGCCGCATCGGTTGCGCTTGTGGAAAACAGCGCGGACGTAACGTACAGTCTTAAGGGCGACCTGCCCGCAGGGCTTTCGATGGATAAAAACGGCACGATAACGGGCATTCCTACCGAAGTAGGCCCCGGCGAGCCGTTCTCAGTTACGGCATCGGCAAAGGGCTATTCCGCAACTACGGCGGAATTCATAATCGACGTTGTAATAAACCACGTCAGCGAAGCCCAGTCCAAAATAGTTAAATTTGAAAGCGAAGAGACGGTGGGACTTACCGATGCGTTTATCGGCGATTACTATGTCAATCAGTCTGGCATAGCTACGGGTTCCGCGCTCAACAATAACAACATAACATACAAGCTCGCAGAAGGAAGCACTCTGCCCGAAGGCTTTACTCTCTATCCCAACGGCGCGCTTTTCGGCTCTTCCGAAGAAACGGGCGAATTTACCTTCGAAGTCATAGCAAGTGCTCACCAGTGCCCTTCCGTAAGCTGCACTTTCAGCCTCAACGTAAAGGCTACCATGGTTCAGTACGCTTCCATTAACGGCACAATAACCAAGGGCGAAGAGACCAACTATCCTTTGAATACCGCAGTTGCGGCAGACGGCGTTAAGGTAACATATTCAATGACCGAATCCGACGCCAAGGCGCTCAAAGACAATTACGGCCTTACCGTAACCGAAGAAGGTTACCTGACGGGCGTTCCCACCAAGGTAGTTGAGCAGATGAACTTCAAAGTAACGGCTTCCGCCGAAGGCTATACCGAAAGCACCGTTACAATGTATTTCCGCATCAACGAACCTCTTCAGGCTCCAGCAAACGGCAGGTTCGAAGCCGAATATACCGACCTCACAGGCAAGGCAGGCACGGGCTGGTCGGCATCGCCTACCGGCAAAAACCTCATCGACTATTCGTTCTCCAATGCCTCCGGCGGCGCATTCCTCAACTACCTGCATAACGATACCATCACCATAGAGTTCGTTATATGGGCGGACGAGGCTCTGAGCAACGTTCCTTTATATCTCTGCCTCGGCTCTGAAATTGGCAACGTTACCTTCACGCCTTCGGTGCTTGGCGTATACACCTATGTCGGCAACACGACTTCGGGCTCTAAGACGACGGTAAATTACGGCTCTGTTACGGTAAGCGGCGGAAGCACATACACGGGCTTCAGCGAATACAAGTTCGGCTCTGTAAACCTTGCGGAAGGCTGGAACGTAATTCAGATAGCCGTACACACCAACACTCTGCGCGACGGCCTTATAGGCGGTCCCGGTCTCGACTACATCAGGCTGGATACAAGCGCCGCGCTCAAGTGGGTGCCTTACACGTTCAATACTGCCAAAAGTTAACGGGGTGTTAATATGAAATTCAAAAACGCAATGAAATTTGTTTGGAAATATTGCAGAGTATGGCTGCTCGTTTCGGTGCTGGTTATAGCTTTCATCTTCACCGCAACCATGGTAGCCACGCAGAACGACTTCCTTTCGGGCACTATCGATACCGTGCTCGGCGGCGAAGGCAGGCGCAACGCCTCGGGCGACCCCGATAAGTATTACCGCTATCAGAAGACGACGGACGGCTTCAAGCAGTTTGAATCTGACTTGAAGCTCAGCGACGGCGTAATTTCTACGCAGGCGGATAAAGAGGCCGTTCATGCCGAAGCGCTCAGACTTAACGAAGAAATAGTAAGCGAAGGCGTAGTGCTTCTGAAAAATGAAGACGACGCTCTTCCCATAGCTACTTCGTCGGGCAGCAAAGCCAAAATAAGCGTATTCGGCAAAAACTCAGCCGACGTGGTGCTCGGCGGCTCTGGTTCGGGCGGCGGCAACTCGGCGGGTTCGATATCCCTTTACGACGGACTCCGCAACGCCAACTTTGAACTCAACCCCAAGCTTACAAAATTTTACGAAGGTTCTCAGTCGGGCAGCGGCAGGCAGGCTTCCCCCGCAATCGGCGCTAAAGTAACCGGTCTTGCAATAGGCGAAACCCCGCTCGACAAATACACCTCCGAAATAAAGGACAGCTACGACGAATATAACGACGCAGCCATAATCGTTATATCGCGCATAGGCGGCGAGGGCTGGGATCTTCCCCGCCAGCAGCTCACCGACTACGGCGGCAAGCCTGTTGAAGGCTCGCAGGATGGCGGTCAGCACTACCTTGAAATAGACAAAAACGAAGAGGCGCTCATAGACGAGGTCATTTCCTGCGGCAAGTTCGAAAAGGTAATACTTCTTATAAACAGCGCAACTTCCATGGAGCTCGGCTTCCTTGAAGAAAAGGAAGGGCTTGACGCGGCTTTGTGGATAGGTACTCTCGGCGGAAGCGGCGCAAACGCCGTGGGCGACGTGCTCAACGGCACGGTGAACCCTTCGGGACATCTCGTGGATACATACGTAAGGGATTTCACCAAAGACCCTACGTGGAGCAACTTCGGCGATAACCTTACCGCCAACGGCAACCTTTATCTTGCTGGCGGCAGCGCAACCGATTATCACTACGTAGAGTATCAGGAGGGCATATACCTCGGTTACAGGTACTACGAAACGCGCTCCTACCAGGATGTTTACCGCTTCGGCACGGATAACGGCTGGTACGACGAAAACGTAGTTTTCCCCTTCGGTTACGGCCTTTCTTATACCACTTTCGAGTGGACGCTTAAAGACAGCACCGAAAATACCGTGCTCGATGAAAAGAACAACAATCAGATTTCTGTAACGGTAAACGTAAAGAACACCGGCGACGTGGCGGGCAAGGACGTAATACAGCTTTACTATTCCGCGCCTTACATTGTGGGCGGCGTTGAAAAGGCTCACGTAGTGCTCGGCGGAATGATTAAAACCGACCTTCTTGAAAAGGGTGAGGATAAAGATTACACCATAACGCTTGACATAGAGGATATGGCATCGTACGACTACAACGACGCCAACGGCAACGGTCATAAGGGTTACGAGCTGGATGCGGGCACATATACCATATATATAGGCAGAGATGCGCATTCCTGCTGGGCAGACCAATCTCCGATGAAGCTTGAATATACCGTAATGGACGACATTGCTTATTCAATGGACATTTACGGCGATGGCAGCGCGGACGATAACCGTTTCCAGGATATGAGCGATTACATGGACGGCAAAACGATGTCCCGTTCAAGTTTCAGCGCAACATTCCCCACTACGCCTACGGCGGCAGAGCGTGAAATAAGCGATACCGTGCGCGACGGACTCACTTTCAAGTATGATGACGAGAACAGCGCATACGCAAAATATCTGCTTTCAAAAACCAATGCAAGCACAACGGCGGCAAAAGCGGGTGAAGAAGAGGGCGATGCTTCGTCTGAAGATTTGCAGCTTTACGACCTCATCGGCGCGGACTACGACGACCCCCGCTGGGAAGAGCTCGTCGATAAGCTTTCCGTAGACCAAATGACTCAGCTCATAGGTCAGGGCAACTTCCATACCATATCTCTTTCAGAGATAGGCAAACCCAGGACTATCGACCCCGACGGTCCTGCGGGTTACACCAACTTCATGGGCGACCCCACCGTGCACGATACCTGCTTCTACGCTTCCGAATGCGTAATAGGCGCAACGTGGAACAAAGACCTTGCCAACGATATGGGCGTTATGGTCGGACTTGAAAGCCTTGTAGGTTACACCAAGGGCGACGGCAGAACGTACAGCGGCTGGTACGCGCCTGCGGTAAACATTCACCGTTCGCCTTTCTCGGGCAGAAACTGGGAATATTACAGCGAAGACCCGTATCTTTCGGGCGCTATGGGCACGCAGGTCGTAATCGGCGCGCAGTCCAAGGGCGTTTATACCTACGTTAAGCACTTTGCACTCAACGACCAGGAAACCAACCGCGACACCAACGGTCTTGTTACGTGGGCAGACGAACAGACTTTCAGAGAAATTTACCTTAAGCCTTTCCAGATGATAGTTGAAGAGGGCGGCACTAACGCCATAATGTCTTCCTTCAACCGCATAGGCACTACGTGGGCAGGCGGCAGCTTTGCACTGCTTACCGAGGTGCTCAGAATGGAGTGGGGCTTCGAGGGAATGGTTATTTCCGACTATAACCTCAGCATTCCTTACATGCACCCCGACCAGATGATAAGGGCGGGCGGCGACCTCAACCTTTCGCAGGACTACAAGCCTTCGGCGTCCGTTTCGGGCGACGGCAAGACTGACGAGGTGCAGCTTGCGGCGCTTAAACTGGCGACAAAGAACATTTTGTACACCGTTGCCAATTCCAACGCAATGAACGGTATGGGTGAAGGCGTGGTATGGGTAACCACCATGGCTAAGTGGAAAGTTGCGCTCATCTGCGTGAATGTAGGACTTGTCGTTCTTGCTGCCGTTTGGGGCTTCTTCGATATACGCCGCAAACTCAAAAAAGTTAAGGCGCAGAACCAAAATGAAAACGCATAAAGCGGCGCACAGGTTATAAATTCAGGCATACTGCTTTATCATTAAAGCGGCGCACCCCTTGCAAAAGGGGTG
>CAJLLH010000104.1 GCA_905207385.1 uncultured Eubacteriales bacterium | reverse complement strand
TTATTAAATAAATAAAATTTTGTTGTTAATTAATTTTGCTTTTAATAATTTTTTTTAAATTATTCATTGATGCAGTTTGTTAGCATAAAATAAAATATGGTGTCAAGGAGCAGGTTCAGGCGCAGAAAAAAGTTAAAGTTTAAAGTGTTTATCGCTGTCGGTGTTGCGTTGCTATTATTAATTTATTTGCTTTGCAATGCGAATGCTGCGATTAGTTCTGCTGTGGAAAGCGGCATAAAACAGAATTTTGTCAAAGCGGTAGGTATGGCGGCTGAAGAAGTTTTGCAAAATGTAAGTTACAGTGATTTAGTGCAGGTCAGAAGAACTAATGCTGAAACGCAGACGGAAGCGAGCAAATCCGGAGCCTATAGCGGCTGCGGTGAAACTGAATTTCAGTACGGCAATAATAAAAAGATATACGGCAAACAAGAATCTGATTTTATTTTATTGCAAAACGGCAATATTAAAGCTGTTAATTGTTTTTGTTGCAAAAGTAACTGCTTTGCGGAGCGGAATCATTTTAGCGCTTTAAGCAATAACTTGAATTGTTGTGCAGAGCGACTTTATTTGGGGCTTGGCGAAAGGGTAAAATATTATACTGGAGCGCATTTCGCGGAACTAATCCGTGCAGATATATCGCATTGTGATAAAAATTCTGAAAATACTGGCCCGCAAATTGTTTCTGAAGGTGCGGAATTGGCTAAACCGCAAAGCAATAAACTACACTTTATGCAAAAGACCACACGAAATTCGGATAAAAGTGTCAAACGGACTAATATAGGAATCGGATCAAATAACTCAATGCAAAATTACGTGATGGTTGCTGATGTTCGTGCCCGAAACGATATTAAAAATTCTGCGTATTATATGCGTACTGTTGCGCAAAATTCTATGCTGGGTGCTGTACGGAGCGCCACAAAATTCGATAAGACTGTTGCACGCAATTATGAACTGAATTCTGATATTAATTCTGCGACATTGTCTGAGGCAAATCAGATTAATGGTAGCGGGGCGATAGAGGTAACGGATATTTATGTTGACTGTGCCGCGCTGAGTTTGCTGGGTTACAGAATTGCCAAGCTTTCGGAAAAGCTTTACGGTGAGCTGAGTGGTGGCGGGGCGGAATTTTATTCGGGCGCGCTTACTGGGATTCCGTCGCTTGCGTTTAGCTGGGGTAAGCTTAAGGTTGGTTTACCGGATAATTGTATTGTTAATTGCGGTTTCAGCAATGAATTTTATTCTTTAGGGATAAATCGTTCCGTGCATACAATTTATTTTGAGATTGAGTGCAAGGTAGTCGTATCTGGCATTTTCAGCGCTAAAATTATTACAGAAAGCTTCAGAATGCCCGTAGCGTGGTGTATAGTTGAGGGTGAAGTTCCGGACGTAATTTTGCGTTATTAACTTATGTTTTGGCTCAAAAGTTGGCAATTTTATCACGCATAGTACTATGTAATTCAATATAATATAGTAATTTTATTATTAAATTGCGTAAATAAAGGCAGGCGGAAGAACTACACTTCCGCCTGCCTGTTCATCTATAATGTTTAGTTTAATCAGCAATTACCTTAATGTTACGCCAAGCTTGAATTTTAAGTTGGAAAGTATTTTCTTCACAAAGCCGTCTACCTTTTCGTTTGTGAAAGCTTCTTCTTTGGGTGTGAAGGTAAGGTTGAAAGCCATACTCTTTTTACCGCTTTCAATCTGATTGCCTACATAAACGTCAAAGAGTTTTACTTCGGTTACATACTTGCATGCGCCCAGTATTTCTTTTTCTATCTGTCCGCAGGTTATTTCGGAATCTGCAATAAGCGCAAGGTCGCGCTGTTCTTCGGCAAATTTGGGAAGAGGGGAATATCTGAAGGGTTTAGCGTGCTTTTCAAGCAGCGAGTAGTCGATTTCAGCGATAAGCATAGGTCTTTCTGCTGCAATGTTTTCAAGTACTGCGGGGTCTACCGAACCGAGCCAGCCTATTTTTTCGCCATCGCAGATTATGTCTGCCGTAATTCCGGGGTGAAGATAAGGTCTTTCACCGTTTACGTATTCAAACTTCGCGTTTATAGCGTCGGCAATATTTTCAACAATTCCTTTAAGGTCGAAGAAGTTAGCGCTGCCCCACAAGCCTATGCAAAGCATAAGTTTTTCTTCGGGGAAGTCAGAAAGGGGCAGACTCTTGGGAATATACACTTTGGAGAGTTCAAACTCGCCGCCTTCGTAATTTCCGCGCTTCAGGTTCCTGAGCATAGCGTTTACCATAGAGGGGGCGAGGAAAGTGCGCATTACTGAAAGTTCTTCGCTTATCGGGTTTAAAATTTTAATATAATTCCTTTCGGGCGCGCCTTCGGGTATGCGGAGCATATCGATATCTTTTTCGGAATAGAACGAATAGTTTGAAATTTCGTAAAGTCCTTCTTCCACAAGCAGGGCTTTTATTCTGTTCACTTCGCGCTGAGAGTCGTTATATCCGCCGTTGGTTATTTTACCCGTAGGCATAAACGTTCCGTTTATATGGTCGTAGCCGTACATTCTTATAATTTCTTCGGCGATGTCTGGATAGCTGAAAATATCGTCGCGGTAGCGGGGCAAAGTAAGTTCAAGTTCGTCTCCGCTGCGTTTTACGCCGAAGTTAAGCCTTTCAAGTATATCCGTCATAACATCTACGGGCACTTCAATGCCTAACAGGGCGTTGATTTTTTCGGGCTTTACGCTCATTTTCTTGACGTCTGTGTCTGAATATTCTGTTTTTATATCCGCGCAGGCGTCGGTAACGGTGCCGCAATCAAGTTTTTGTATAAGGTGAAGCGCGCGTTTCATTGCGCGTTCGGTAGTGTATTCGTTAGTGCCCTTTTCAAATATTGCGGAAGAGTCGGAGTGCTGACCGAGCGAGCGCGAAGTTCTTCTTACGCTGTCGCGGGCGAATTTTGCCGCTTCGAACAGAACTTCTTTGGTGTTGTCCTTGATTTCGGTGTTAAGTCCGCCCATAATGCCTGCAAGAGCGGCGGGCTTTTTGCCGTCGCAGATTACAAGGTTATCGTGGTTTAAGGTGAATTCTTTTTCGTCGAGCGTAACAATCTTTTCGCCGTCTGCAGCTCTGCGCACAACAATTTCGCTGCCCTCTATTGTGTTGAGATCGAAAGCGTGCATGGGCTGACCCATTTCAAGGAGCACAAAGTTTGTTATGTCTACAACATTATTTATTGAACGGAGGCCGCAGAGAGCCAGCCTTCTTTTAAGCCACATGGGCGAGGGGGCAATTTTTATGTCCTTTACGTAGTGTGCAATGTATCTGGGGCAGAGCTCGGGGGCTTCAACGGTAACTTTAACCTTTCTGTTTGTTTCTTTCGTCGCCGAGAAGGAAAGGTCAGGTTCTTTCAGAGGCTTTCCGAGAACGGCCGCAATTTCGCGCGAAATGCCGAGTATGCTCTGGCAGTCGGGGCGGTTTGCGGTTATGCTTATATCGAAGATGTAGTCGTCTAAGCCGAGGATGGGTTTCACGTCGTCGCCGTTTTTGCAGTCTGCGGGGAGGAGAAGAAGACCGTTATAGTCTGCGCCGTCGAACATGTCCCCGTTTACGCCGAGCTCCGTGCCTGAGCAGAGCATGCCTTCGGAAACAATTCCGCGCAGCTTGCCTTTTTTGATTGTCATTACGCCTTCGATGGTAACGTGGTCTTTAGCGGTGGCGTAAACGGTTGCGCCCTCGAGCGCTACGGGCGCTTTGATGCCTTTTTTAACGTTGTCTGCACCGCAGCAAATCTGGAAAGTGCCCTTATCTCCGCAATCTACCTTGCATACAGAAAGGTGAGTTCCTTCCACGTGTTCGCATTCGGTAACTTCGCCTACGTATACGCCTGAAATATCTTTGCCTACCTGATAAAGTTCTTCAACTTCGAACCCGCAGGAAAAGAGCTTGTCTTTGAGCTCTTCCGCGGTAACGTCTATATCAACATAATCTTTAAGCCAGCTTAAAGGTGCTATCATTTTTGTGCCTCCTTATGCCCTGAACTGTTTCGAGAAGCGCACGTCGCCTTCGAATAAAAGTTTCATATTGTTTATGCCGTACTTGAGCATTGCAATGCGTTCTATGCCCATGCCGAACGCAAAACCTGTGTACTCGTCGGGGTCGATGCCGCAGTTTTCAAGCACGGCGCGGTTTACCATGCCTGCGCCCAGCACTTCAATCCAGCCGGTGCCCTTGCACAGTTTGCAGCCCTTGCCGCCGCATTCAAAGCAGCTTACGTCTACTTCTACCGAAGGTTCGGTGAAGGGGAAGTAAGAGGGGCGGAGTCTGGTTTTTACGCCGCTTCCGAATACCTTTTTGGCAAACTCGTCAAGCATGCCCTTAAGGTCGCAAAGCGTTATGCCCTTGTCCACTACAAGACCTTCCATCTGCGAGAACATGGGGGAGTGGGTAGCGTCGTCGTCGGGTCTGTAAACCTTGCCGGGCGAAAGAATTTTTATGGGCGGCTTTTTTGTTTCCATTACGTGAACCTGACCTGCCGAAGTCTGCGTGCGCAGAAGGTAGTCCGCGCCTAAATAGAAGGTGTCCTGCATGTCGCGCGCGGGGTGGTCCTTAGGCGTATTGAGCGCGGTGAAGTTATAGTAATCCGTTTCTATTTCGCGCCCTTCGTAAATTTCAAAACCCATACCTGCAAACACAGATACAAGTTCGTTCACGATAAGCGTGTCGGGGTGATAAGCGCCCTTTTTGCGCTGTTTGCCGGGCAGGGTTACGTCTATTTTTTCGCGCTTGTATCTTTCTCCGAGTTCGGCCTGTTTTACGGCGTTTTCAAACTCGTCGAAGCGGTTTTCCGCCCACTCTCGCAAAGCGTTTATGATTTTGCCCATGGCGGGGCGCTCTTCGGGAGCGACTTCCTTCAGCTTTTTCATCATGGCGTTGATTTCGCCCGTTTTGCCGAGGAACTTCATTTTAATCTCGCGCAGGGTTGCGCTGGATTTTATGTCTTTTACGGCTTGTTCGATTTTAGCTTTAATCTCTTCCGTATCCAGAATCTGATTATCCTGCATAAAAACATTCTCCTGCAAAAATTAATAATAAAAAAACGCCCCGTGCCAAAGCACAGGGCGATAAATTACAATACCGCGGTACCACCTGAATTCGCGGC
>CAJLLH010000103.1 GCA_905207385.1 uncultured Eubacteriales bacterium | reverse complement strand
AACGGCGCCCGCGCATACAATGCGCGGGCGCCGCTTTTCGGCTTACAGCCGATTTTTATTTGTCTTCGCCTTCGGGTTTATCCTGGCTTTCTGCTTCGGAACTTTCGTTCTCTTCAGCGGGTTCTTCGCTCACGTCCTCGGCAATGTGTTCGGCGGGAACTTCCTCTTCGGCGGGTTCGCCGTCGGGGGCGTTCTCAGCTTCGGGCTCGGTCGCGGGTTCTTCCGCGCTTTCGCCGTTTGCTTCTGCGCCTTCGGTTGCGCCGTCTGCTTCGGGAGCAGTTTCGGTAAGGCCGAGCTTGCGGATATAATGCTTACGCTTGCCGGAGTATACGTTGCGGTTGGTGAACTTGCGGGTGCGGCGTCTCTTCTTAAGCAGATCCCTTATGAACATGGAGAGCAGTGTGAAGATGAGCACTACAGCAAGAATTATCGACGCAACAAGCAGCCATACGTTGGTGTTGTTTTCCGTAGTCTCTTCATCGTCGTCCGTGGTATCGTCGCTTGTGCCGGATTCAACGGTAACGGCGGTAGCGGAGTAGTCAACGAATACGTTTACGGAATTGTTGGCGTAATCTCTGTAGCTGAGGTATACAAGCGTTTCGCTGTAATCGTCAGCGGAGTAATCGTAACCGGTTTCGCCTTCGGAAGCAGTATCTGCATTGAAAGGAACGTAACCTGCATCGTCGTACAGCGAGTAGGTGTAGTACATAGCTTCGTAGTCGGCAGGTCTGTCGCTTTCTTCAAGCTTGCCTTCTTCTACGAACTTATCGAACAGTCCTTCGTAGTAGGCGATGTTCTTGCCCGAGGTAGCTATAAGGTTCTCGCTGAGAAGTCCTTCGGCCTTGAACAGTGCTATATATTTATCGATGATGTTGTTGCTGTATTCAGAGGTAAGACCTGCGTAAGTTTCTTCGTCAACGGTGAGGTTGCTGTAATCGAACATTACGTAGCTGCCTGCAACGCTGCCGTCTGCGCTTACCCTGAAGTTATCGCCGTCAGCCTCAACGCCCGAAGTGTCTCTTGCGCCGCTCCAAAGCTCGAGGATGTAGTTAACGCTTTCATCGCCCGTATGGATGAAGAAGGTTACCGTCTGCCATCCGTCGGAGGTGTAGTTGCCGTTTTCATCGTAACCGAGGTCGGAAGTATCGAATCCGGAAACGCTTGCCGCGCTGTAATCGGTTCCGTCTATGCCGAACAGTTTGCCGTTTTCGTCGTACCTTCTGTCGATAACTGCTACAAGCTGTTTATCGGTATCGGTATTGTTGTAACGGAGGTCTGCGCCGCCGTTTTCGCTACCTATAACAAATGCGGAAACGGGTTCGGAGTAGCTTACGGTGCTGTCGCCGTCGTCATCGGTTTCGATTATGATATAGTGGTAAGCGCCGTCGAAGTAATTGAATACCCTGGTGGTGCTTCCGTCGGAGTTGGTAGCTACGAGGTAGTGGGGGGACTGCTGACCCTTCTTAGCAGCCTCGGCTTCGCTTACGTAATAGATTTCGTCGTCGTCGAGGTCTTCAAACAGAACGAGTTCGCCGTCAGCCGTGTAGTGGCTAGCACTTTCGTCGTAGTAGGTTCTTGCGTAGTTGTAAAGGTTTGCGAACAGCTTGCCGTTCTTGTCTTCGTACAGACCGTCGTCGCGCAGGTAGTAAACAATGTGGTCGCGCGAGTTGTACGAATCGTCTTCGTAGTCGGGCTCGCTGTCGAGCACGTTGCCCATGCTGTCGTACCAGAAGCTGTATCCGGGCAGGCTGAACGAGGAAACTTCGGTGCGGTTATCCTTGTCGGTGAGGTAAACATACGCAACAGCACCCTTGCTTACCTTAACCCTTACGGTTATCGCCTGATAGCTTGCCGAAGCAACCGTCGTGTTGCTGCTTGCAATGAAGCCGTAGTTCATAGCGGCGGTAGCGCCGTCGTTGAACTGCCTTATGGTGTTAACTATAAGCAGCGGCTGAATGGTTTCCGTGCCGAACAGCTCATTCCATACCGCCTCAGCTTTGCCGAGCGCTTCGGATATGGTGTACTTGCCTTCGAGCAGGTCTTCAAGCCATGTGAACTTGTTTTCGGTATCGTTTTCGGCGGCTTCAAGGTAGTTGCCGAAATAATCTTTGTTTATAAGTCCCGCAGACTCGTTGGAGTTTCTCTTGTCGTATCCTTCGGTATCGAGCTCTTCTTTGTAAACGACAGAGGCGCTTGCGCCGTTCACGCCGTTATAAGAAGAAGGACGGGAGATATTGTTTTCGATGTTGTTGTTGAGTGCGCCGTAAACGTCGTCCATGTAGTTGTTGGAACGGTTATCGGTGCTCTGGAAGGAGAAGCTTGCCGCGTAAGAGCCGGTGGAAGCGAGGTCGAATACCTCTTTGTCTACCGTGAACGTCTGAATGTTTGCGATAGCCGCATAGCCCGATTTATAAGCGGAAGCGCTGGTATCTTTGATGGTGGAGTTGCCGAAGCTGAAATCCATCTTGAAAGTCTTTTCAGTTTCAAGGGGATTTTCAACGAAGAAGAAGCACTGTACCCAGCCGTTGTAAATATCCTTTTCTTCGCCGACGTCGAACGTAACGTCCGTCGTGTCAACGGAAAGGGTGGCAACGGTATCTTCATCGGCTTCGTCGTAAAGGCTGATGGTGGAGGCGGTGAAGCCGTCCATATCGGAAGTCTTTACCCAGAACGAAACTATCATGTAACCGCCGTTTGCAACGGTGAAGCTGTTAACCGTCTCGCCGTCCACAACTTTATCCGTGCCTTCGATTTCAGCGGTGTATGCCGCTCCGCGCGAAGAAAGAATCATAAGCGCGGTGCCGCTTACGTTGCCGTCAACGTCTTTAGCGCCGGGCAGTTCTGCCGCATTTCCGAGCACTTCGTTAAGAGTTGCCGAATACTTGCTTACGCCGCCGTACTTTGAATCGCTTGCCGCTTTAAGCTCGTTTGCAAGGTCTGCAAGGTTGAAAGCCGCAACAACGTCGTTCGTGGTGGCAATGTCAAGGTTGTGGTTGGTGTAAGTCGTGCCTACTTCATCGGCCGTCTTCTTGTGCACGCCGTAGAAATCGTTGGTGGAAGAAGAGGTTACGTAGTAGTCGGCGTCCTCGGTAAGCGAAGCAGCAACGGTATCAGCGTTAAGCGCGTTGTCAAGCCTTGCCTGCCTGGAGGAGAGGTCTATATAGTAGTAATTGTCGTTCTTATGGTCGTCAAAGCTGAATTCTTTGAACTCGTCCTTATCCGTAAGGGTGCAGGTGGTATTTTCGAGCAATCCCTCTTCGTCGGCTGTATTGTAGTTCTCGCATTCGCTCATGTCGGGGTAAACGGTTGCTTTAACGTCATCGAAGAAGGCGTAACCTTCAAGCACTTCGGCGTAATCCCCGTCGTCGTCCGCGCGGCCGAGTCCGAGCTCTACGGTTATGGTGCTCGAAGCAAAGTCGCAACCCTGAACGAATATGGTATATTCAACCCAGCCGTTGTTTTCGTCGGAGTTAAGAAGCTCGGTATTAATCGCGTTGATGTAGAACGTGTCGACTTCATTGCCGCCTACGGTCTGCTCTATTGCGATGTACGCGCCCAGCTCTTCTGCGGGAACGGCGCCGTCCTTATCGAACATAAGGTCGGACGTCTTAACCCAGACGGAAATTTCCGCTGCCGTATTGGGCTCTAACGTGAGGGTCGTGGAGGAGGTATAAGCCTGAGCCGTACCGTATCTCGCGTCGTCGTTCACATAGTTGTGAATCATCAGAACGTGGCTTTCGTAAGGCGTTTCCTTTTCCTCGTCCGTGAAGAAGTTGCCGTCATCGTCCATATAGAGCGGCTGTTCATTGCCGTCCTCGTCTATATAGGCATAAGACTTGTTGTCTCCTTCGCCCTTTACGACGATGTCGTGGGTGAGGGGGTTTTCAATAAGGGCCTTATCCTCGTCCGAAGCGTCGGTTTCAAGCGCGGCGTGCGGGTTGGCGTAAGGTATGTCGCGAACGCGCATTCCGTTGTAGTCGACGTATTCGTCCTCGTAATTGTCGTCGTCTTCGTCAAGCTCGTCGTTATACTCAAGCTTAGAGGCAAGTTCGGGGTCAGAAATTCTTCCCCAGCCGTATTCGCTTGTGTCGATAATGCCGTTCATGACGTAGTTCGTCCTGCCGGGAGTGGATGCTGACCAGCTGTCGGGCGTGTAGATTATATGGGTTTTATCTTCGCTGTCTCCGAAAAACTCAAAATTGCCGTTCAGAATGGTCTGCTTGTCCGTGGAGGAGGAAGTGCTTTCGCCGCTTGAGCTATCGTCGTCATCGGTGGTGCACGCAGCGGCAAGGCCGAGCGAAACCGCCATAACGCCCGATAAAAGCGCGATAGAGAATTTCCTCATTCCGGATTTTAAGTGATATCTTTTCTTGTACATATAACACCTGCATTTATTTGTAGTAAAGCAAAAACTTTAAAAACCGTACTATGATATTTTAATATAAAAGGTGATTATAAGCAAGCGATTTTTTGACCGTTTAAATGAAAAAACGGTTAAATTTAATTAAAATGCCCAAACTTTGTAAAAGGAGCGCCCCTTGCGGGGGCGAAAGACGGGCATGAGCAATCTTAAGAGCATTTTCCGCGGCGCATTCACGGGTGTGGCGGTGGGCGCGGCGAACGGACTTTTCGGCGGCGGAGGGGGCATGATAGCCGTTCCGCTTTTATCAGGCGTCATGGGTTACGAAGAAAAAGCCGCCCACGCCACGGCAATACTTATAATAGCGCCCGTAAGCCTTGCAAGCGCCATAGCATACGCCGCGGCGGGATATGTATCGCTGAATATCGTAATTCCCGCCGCCATAGGAATGACGGCGGGCGGCGCGCTTGGAGCGCTGTTTCTTAACAGAATACCCGTTTTTGCGGTAAAAGCCATTTTTATTGCGGTAATGCTTGCCGCAGGCATAAGGATGGTGCTTTAGTGGGCTTCATTCTTGTGCTTGTTTTTGCGGCGGTTGCGGGGCTTCTGGGCGGCATGGGCATGGGCGGAGGCACTGTTTTAATTCCCGCGTTTACTATTTTTTTGGGCGTGGAACAGCACGTCGCTCAGGCGGCAAATTTAATAGCTTTTCTGCCGATGTCCCTTTTAAGTTTAAAAATTCACGCCTCCAACGGGTTAATCAAAGGCAACGGTTCGCTGGCAATAATAAT
>CAJLLH010000102.1 GCA_905207385.1 uncultured Eubacteriales bacterium | reverse complement strand
TTTCTGCTATTTTTAGTGTTTGAACTGACATCGCAAAAACAAATATTGTAGTTGCAGAATTTGTTGCAGCTTATAATTAAGCATTTTATTTGGGCAATCTTAAACAAAAAAGCTATCCGCAATTTTTTTGCCGATAGCTTGCTTTTAAGCGTTATTTGTTCAGTTGTAATGCCTGGCTCCGAATATGGAAGTGCCCAGGCGCACCATGTTAGATCCGCACTCAACGCAAAGTTTCCAGTCGCCGCTCATGCCCATGGAAAGGTATCTGATGTTTTCGTCTTTATCGCGCAGCTTTTCAAACAGCGTGCGCATTTTTTTTGCAAGCGTGCGCAGAAGCTCTTCGTCGTCTGAAAAGGGCAGCATTGCCATAAGCCCTTTTATTTTAAGCGCGGGCATAGCGCTTATTTTTTGGTAAGCGGCAAGCCCTTCGTCGTATTCAAATCCGCCCTTTGTTTCCTCGTTGCCGATGTTTATCTGAATAAGGCAGTCGGAAACAACGCCTGCGCGTTCGCTCCTTTTTGAAATTTCTTCCGCGAGCTCAAGCCTGTCTACCGACTGGTAAAGGTATGTTCTGCCGATAAGGTACTTTACCTTGTTGGTCTGCAGATGTCCTATAAAGTGGCGGTTGGGGTTACCCGTAATGCCGTCGTACTTGTCGCGGAATTCCTGAACGTGATTGTCGCCTATATCGGTAATTCCGGCAGCAATCGCGCGGTTTATATCTTCAACGGTCTGCGTTTTTACTGCGGCTACAAGCGTTACCTTTTCCCCGAACGGGTTTTCGCCCGTTTCCGCAAGCAACTTTTTAACGTTTTCTTCTATCATATAAAGCCTTCTGAATAAGTCAATGTTCAGGCCGCGGCGCGCTTTCCGCGCCGCGGCCGTTAAATTCTGACAAATTATATTTGCAATATTTTTTAACAAGTTTTATTGTATTTTATATATTTTCGCATATAAGCTCAGCCATACGGCTGCCTTTTACCTTTTTGCAGCCTTCGCTGTAAATGTCTGCCGTTCTCCAGCCTTCGTCAAGCACCTTTTCTATGGCGGAAACTATCGCGTCGTACTCCTTTGTAAGCCCGAAGCTGTCGCGCAGCATCATGGCGGCGGCAAGCACCGTGGCTATGGGGTTGGCTATATCCTGCCCGGCAATGTCGGGCGCAGAGCCGTGTATGGGCTCGTAAAGCCCGCGCGTTCCGTCGCCTAAAGAGGAGGAGGCAAGCATTCCGATTGAACCCGTAACCTGAGCCGCCTCGTCGGAGAGAATGTCGCCGAAGATGTTGGAGGTTACGACTACGTCGAACTGGGCGGGATTTTTTACAATCTGCATCGCCATATTGTCTACCAGAACGTCGGTAACCTCTATGTCGGGATAGTGTTCGGCGGCGTAAGCGTGCACCGTCTTTCTCCACAGCCTTGAGCTTTCAAGCACGTTTGCCTTGTCTACGGAAACAAGCTTTTTGCTGCGCTTTGAAGCCAGTTCGCAGGCTATGCGCGTTATGCGCTCTATTTCGGGCACGGAATATTTTTCGGTATCCCACGCGTATTCCGCGCCGTTTTCTTCGCCCTTTCCGCGCTCGCCGAAGTAAATGCCGCCTATAAGTTCGCGCACTATAATAATTTCAACGCCGTTTTTTACAAGTTCGTATTTAAGCGGCGATGCGTGCGCAAGGCTGGGCCACAGCTTGGCGGGGCGTATGTTGGAATAAAGCCCCATCGCTTTGCGAATGCCCAAAAGTCCCTTTTCGGGTCGCTTGTCGCCGGGCATATTGTCCCATTTGTATCCGCCGACTGCGCCTAAAAGCACGCTGTCGGAAGCAAGGCACTTTTCAACCGTGAAATCGGGGAGGGGAGTGCCGTAATTGTCTATGGCGATGCCGCCTATGGGCAACTCTTCAAAATTGAATGTATGCCCGAACTTTTCGCCTGTTTTATTGAGAACTTTAATTGCGCCCGCGCAGATTTCGGGCCCTATGCCGTCGCCCGAAAGTACGGCTATGTTGTATTTCATAATAAACCTCTTTTGCGCAACAATTTACGACTTTTTCTTTTTAAGGTGCGCCATTAGTCCGCCGTCGGCGATTATTTCCTGAATGAACGGGGGGAAGGGTTCGGCTTTATAGCTTTTGCCCGTCGTCTCGTTTTTAATCAGACCCACGCCGAGGTCGCAGGATACGGTATCGCCCGCGCTTATGCCTGCAACGGCTTCGGGGCATTCGAGTATGGGAAGCCCTATGTTTATGCTGTTGCGGTAAAAAATGCGCGCAAAGCTGTTGGCTATTACAAGGCTTACGCCGCTGGCTTTGATTGCTATCGGCGCGTGCTCGCGCGAAGAGCCGCAACCGAAGTTATCTTCGGCTACTATAATGTCGCCTGCGCTCACTTTTTTAACAAAGTCGGGGTCAATATCTTCCATGCAATGGCTTGCAAGCTCTTTTTCGGAAGTTGTGTTAAGGTATCTTGCGGGGATTATAACGTCGGTATCAACGTCGTTCCCGTATTTGAAAACTTTGCCTTTAACCTGCATTTCAGACCTCCTCGGGCGTTGCAAGTCTGCCCGCAACGGCGCTTGCCGCGGCTACGTAAGGCGAAGCTAAGTAAACTTCGCTCGTAATGTGACCCATTCTGCCTACAAAGTTGCGGTTTGTGGTGGAAACGCACCTTTCATTTTCCGCAAGTATTCCCATATGCCCGCCGAGGCAGGGGCCGCAGGTGGGGGTGGAAACTATCGCGCCCGCTTTTATGAACGTTTCAACAAGCCCTTCTTTTATTGCCTGAAGGTAAACTTCGTTGGTGGCGGGTATGATTATGGTGCGCACGCCCTTTGCAACCTTTTTGCTTTTCAAAACCTTTGCCGCAATTCTCAAATCGGAAATTCTTCCGTTCGTGCAGCTGCCTATAACAACCTGGTCTATCTTTATATCGCCCCATTGTTCGGGAGTCTTTGTGTTTTCGGGCAGGTGGGGGAAGGATACCGTAGGCTTAAGCGCGGAAAGGTCGATTTCATATTCTTCGTCGTACTCCGCGTTGTCGTCAGCCATATAAATTTTAGGGCTGCGCTTAAAGCGTCCGTTCATATATTCAAGCGTGAGCGCGTCTACGGGGAAAATGCCGTTTTTAGCGCCCGCCTCGATTGCCATGTTGCATACGGTGAATCTGTCGTCCATGGAAAGGTGCTTTACGCCGTCGCCGTAAAATTCCATCGATTTGTAAAGCGCGCCGTCAACGCCTATCATTCCTATAATGTGAAGTATAAGGTCTTTGCCGCACACGTTTTTTGCGGGTTTGCCCTTAAGCACGAATTTTATTGCCGAAGGCACTTTGAACCAGCATTCGCCGCTGAGCATTCCCGCCGCCATATCGGTTGAGCCGACGCCCGTGGAGAACGCGCCCAGTGCGCCGTAAGTGCAGGTGTGGGAGTCAGCCCCTATTACAAGGTCGCCCGCGCCTACAAGCCCCTGTTCGGGGAGCAGTGCGTGTTCTATGCCCATCGTGCCTACGTCGAAAAAGTTTTCAAGGTTTTGTTCGGCGGCAAAATCGCGGCACAGCTTGCAATGCTGCGCGCTTTTAATATCTTTGTTGGGCGCAAAGTGGTCCATAACAAGCGCAACTTTTGCGCTGTCTGCAACCTTTTCGGCGCCTGCTTTTTTAAATTCCTTGATTGCTACGGGGCCCGTGATATCGTTGGCGAGCACCAGGTCTAATTTTGCCTGTATAAGCTGCCCTGCCTTGACCTCTTTAAGCCCTGCGTGCGCCGCAAGGATTTTCTGCGACATAGTCATCGGCATAGTGATTTCTCCTTATTGTAAGCCGCGCGTAAAGCGCGAAGTGATTTTCTTTCTGCAATCTGTTTTTTGCGTTTTCAGTTTGATTTAAAGACTTTTTTGCGCTAACTTAAAGCATTTATGCGGTATTGGTATTTCGCGGTAACTTTAAGTTTTACGCGCGGAGCTCTTCGCCGTATCCGAGTTCTTCCGCCTCGTTAAATCTGGGCGGGTTGGTAAAGTCCAGAACTACGCTGCCCCTGGCTGCGCGCGCCCTTATAGATTTTCCGCTTGTGGAAAGGTTATCTTTTCCGCTTACGGCTGCGCCGTCAAGGTCAATGGTATATTCGCTTTCGCAACCAAGCATGCAGGCTGCAATGTTGCCGTCTTCTGAATTTAAAACGGCAAAGTCGCACGCAGAGTTGCACAAACCTATATTTCCGCGTTTTACGCGGCATTCAGCCTTTTTGCAGAAGGCTTTGTCAATTTCCACTCTGCCGTCTGCGGCGAGTGCGCTTGAAAGGTTTTTAACAAGTATACCGTCTGCCGAAACGTCCAAGGCGTCGGCTTTTATTTTAAGGTTTTCAAACGCGGCGGAGTTAATGACAGCCCTTATCTCTCTGCCGAGGATGTTGGCGTCCTTGTAAATTCCGCCACCGATTTTAAGGTTGGTTCTGTCCGCGACGATATTTATGTCGGGAACGTTGCATTCGGGTACGTAAACGGTAAGCAGAGGGCGTCTGAAGCTGTTGAAAAGGCTTTTGCCCTGCTTAAGGCTTACAATTCCGTCCGCTTCAGTAATTTTGGCGCGGAGGTTTTTTGAATACTCTATGTAAAGATTGGGCTCGGAAGAGCTTAAAATGTTTATGTCTGCGTTTATTGTGTCAAGATTTATTTCAACGACGTCCGCATTTGCGCGGAAAGCTGCGTGTTTTCTGAAATTATGCATTAATCTTTTTTTACTCCTTTATATGGCGGCAACCCGCCTGAAATGCGCCTTCGCGCATGAAAAAATGTTTTGCCGCTCCCTTGCGGCGTATAGCCCGATATTTTTCTCTCTTTTTTTGTGTGCCTCAATGCGCCGCGCCGTTGCGCGCGCCCTGTGTGGTGCAATCTTCCGCCTGATTGTTTATGGGCTGCAGTGTGAGTGCGGATAAATTAATCAGCTTGCCTGTATTCCCGTTGATTGCGATTTTTTCGCTTTCTTTTTTATCGAGATCCTGCACGACGCGCGTCACACGGGATTTGCGCCCGTCGCGCTGCAAATAACCCTGCTGCGTCAGTTTCAGCAAATGGCTGTGTACGGTGGACGTAGAGGAAAGCCCAACGGCCGTGCAGATTTCGCGAACGGTAGGAGAATAGCCGTTTTCTTCCTGAAAGCTCTCGATAAACTTCAGAATTTCCATCTGTTTCTGTGTGCCCGCTCGTGACATAACGACCCCAGCCTTTCG
>CAJLLH010000101.1 GCA_905207385.1 uncultured Eubacteriales bacterium | reverse complement strand
AGCCGCCGCGCAAAGTTTTACGCGGCGGCTGAAGTGCCTTAAAAGCAAAGTATTTGCGGCATATGTGCGGGTCAATTTGATTTTTACTGTTATTTTTTTGAAATATTTATGTTGCGGTATATGTGCAGACCATTTTAAAAATGTGGGCGAATATGCACGTTTTGTCGTTCAAATGCACCGTTTTGCGCAAAAATTATAAAATATTGTTGTATTTTTTTGCTTGCAGTGCTATAATTAAATTGTAACAGTATCTTTACCGCAAAAAGCGGCAAAGTATCTGCAGTGTAAACAAAATGAAACAGTTAAAGCTTGAAAGCGTCTATAAAGACGCGTATATAGACAGGTACCGCCGCCTCGGCTATACGGTTGTAAGCGTAACAGAAAGCGAGGATAACGGCGTAAAATATTCATTGATAACACTCCGCCGCGACGAGAATATTCCCTCTTACGGCCGACTTGTTGAGCTGGAGGCAGAGGTTGACAGTCTGTGCGAGCAGGCTAAAAAAGCGGGCGACGCCCCCGACGAGGTAAAGACAAAGCGCAAAAAGGCGCTGTTTGCCTTGTTTGTATCGGGCATATCTGTCATGGCGGCGGGCATTATTCTGGTTGTGTGCGGCATTTTGATACCCGAACTTTTTCTTGCGATAGGCGGCTGGTCTGCCGCGGTGGTCGGGGCTGTGCTTACGGTTGTATGGAGCTTCCTGCGCGAAAAGTGGAGAATGCGCAAGGTTGATATAGCCGACGATGCCGAGCACCCTGGTTTCGGCGTGGATATATACAGCAGAAAGGTGGAAGAGTGCCTTAAGGAAGCCGAATCGCTTACGTCGGGCGCAGCAAAGTAAAAAATTTGCGGCGGGGAAAATTTTCTCCCCCTGTTTTTTTGCTTAACGGCAAAGTATTTGCGCGCCAGCTATTGTAATTCGGCCGCGCATATGTTATAATTTAGCAAGTGGATTTATAAAAGAGCGAGGTGCTTAAAAGCTTATGCAACCCAAATACAAAAGAGTGCTTATAAAACTTTCGGGCGAGGCGCTTGCAGGTTCAAAAGGTCACGGTCTTGACGAAGCGGTGATAGCGCGCGTCGTAGACCAGATTGTTGCAATCAAAAAGATGGGCGTGGAAGTAGCGCTCGTCATAGGCGGCGGCAATTTCTGGCGCGGCAGACAGGGCACGCATATGGACCGCACTACCGCAGACCATATGGGCATGCTTGCGACGGTAATGAACTCCCTCGCGATGATGGACGCCATAGAACAGCGCGGCATTCCCACGCGCGTTCAGACGGCGCTTATCATGACTTCCGTAGCCGAACCTTATATCCTTCGCAAAGCGCTTCATCATTTCGAAAAGGGCAGGGTGGTGATAATGGCGTGCGGCACGGGCAACCCTTATTGCTCTACCGATACCGCCGCCGCTCAGCGCGCGTGCGAAATTCAGGCCAACGTTCTTCTTATGGCAAAGAATATCGACGGCATTTACGACAGCGACCCCAAACTTAACCCTGACGCCAGAAAGTTTGACCATCTCAACTATCTGGATATAATCAAAGACGGCATCAAGGCGATGGACGCCACCGCCGCCACAATGTGCATGGAAAACAATATCCCCGTTCTCGCTTTCGGGCTTGACGAGGAAAATTCCATAGTAAAGGCGGTCTGCGGCGAAAAAATCGGCACGCTTATAGACAATAATTAAGGAGCTATTTTTTATGGTAGATAACGAACAGGTTGAAGAAATTATGCTCGTTCTGGACGACAAGCTTTCCAAAACGGTCAGCGTCCTTAAAGAGGACTACTCCGTAATCCGCGCTGGCAGAGCAAATCCCCACATACTCGACAGGGTTATGGTAGACTATTACGGCGCGCCTACGCCCGTAAACCAGACCTCCAACATCTCCGTGCAGGAGGGCAGGTGCCTTGTTATATCCCCTTGGGACGTATCCATTCTCAAGGCTATCGAAAAGGCAATTCAGGTTTCCGATATCGGACTCAACCCCACCAACGACGGCAAGGTAATACGCCTCGTATTCCCCGAGCTCACCGAAGAGCGCAGAAAGGAATTGGTTAAAAAGATAAGAAAGATGGGCGAAGACGCAAAAGTAGCCGAGCGCAACGTGCGCAGGGAGGCTATGGACGCGCTCAAAAAGCTTAAAAACGACAAAGTGCTTTCCGAAGACGAGTTCGCGCTCTGCGAAAAGGACGTGGAAAAGCAGGTAACCGAGTCCGTTGCTAAAATAGACAGCATCGTGGCTGAAAAAGAAAAGGAAATAATGACCGTATAAAATGACGGAAAAGTCTGCTCTGCCCGTAAATGTGGGTATAATAATGGACGGTAACGGCAGGTGGGCGAAAAAGCGGCTTTTGCCGCGTTCCGCAGGTCACGATGCCGGAATGAAGCGAATAATAAAGCTTGTGGAACACGCCCGCGAAGCTGGCGTGAAGTATCTCACGCTGTACGCATTGTCCACGGAAAATCTCTCCCGCCCCAAAGAGGAGCTGGAGGGGCTTTATTCGCTCTTCAGAAAATATTTCGAAGATTTTGCGCCTAAGCTTATAGGCGAAAACGTAGCCGTGCGCGTCATAGGCGATATTTCGGCTCTGCCCGAAGACGTAGCCGAAAAGATTTCGCGCGCGTGCTCGCGTTCGCCAAAAAACGCGCCTTTTACCGTGGTTTTTGCCGTAAATTACGGCAGCCGCGCCGAAATAGTGCGTGCGGCAAACCTCGCGGCGGAGCTAGGCGGCAAAATTACCGAACAAAGCTTTTCGCGCCTTTTGTACACCGCAGATATGCCCGACCCCGACCTTATAATCCGCACGGGCAACGAGGTTCGCTTATCAAACTTCCTTTTATGGCAGGCGGCTTATGCCGAGCTGTACTTTACCGACGTTTTATTCCCCGATTTCGATGATAAGCAGTTCGATAAAGCATTAAAGGAATTTTCGCGGCGCACCCGCCGCTTCGGCAAAATATAAATAGATTTTTAAAATCCGCGGGCTTGCTTTTGCTGGCCCCGCGGATATATAACTTTAAAAGGACAAAACAATGAAAGCAAGAAGTATAACAAGCACCGTGTATGTGCTTGCAGTAATAGCTCTGTGCGCTGGCAAATGGCTTATACCCGAAGGTTACGGCTCGCTTCTTTTCGACGCGCTTTTCTGCGCGATTGCGGCTATAGGCGCGTTTGAGCTTATCCGCGCGTTCGGTTGCGTATCCCTTCTGCAGCGCGCCGTTACAATAACTTTTTCTGCGCTCGCCGTTCCTCTTTTTGCGCTTTTCGCAATGCTCCTCGGCGACGGCTGGCTTGGTGCGGCAGACGCGCTCGGCCTCGGCGCGATAGTGGTATGCGTATTGTTCGTTGCCGACCACGCGCATTCGGACGTAAAAAGCACGCTCTGCTCGCTGTTCACGCTGCTCTATGTGGGGCTTCTTACAGCCGTGCTTTCCGCCGTCAACCATCTGGAAAGCAACTCCATGCTCGCAATAATGGTGCTCTTCATCAGCGTTCCCTTTACCGACGCGGGCGCATTCCTTACGGGCATAGCATTCGGCAAAAAGCTTCCTCTTAAGCTTGCGCCTCACGTAAGCCCCAACAAAACGGTGGTAGGTGCAGTCGGCGGGCTTCTCGGCGGCATAATAGGCGCGGTTGCGGCGTACTATCTTTACGTCGTCCTCGGCGGACAAGTTGCCATATCCTCGCCCCTTCCCGGCTGGGCGGCGGCAATAGTAACGGGCTTTGCCGTTTCGGTTGCTACGCAGTTCGGCGACCTTTTCGAAAGCGCGATAAAAAGAGCCTGCAACGTAAAGGATATGGGCAAACTTCTTCCCGGCCACGGCGGAGTTCTGGACCGCTTCGACGGTACGCTTTTTGCGGGAATAGTAGTGTTTGTTTCCTTTATTTTCCTTGCTTGATTGCGGCATAATTGCGGTCGGAACAGACTGCGCCGCTGCATAATTAAAGTTTCCGCCGTCCGCGGAAACTTTTTTAATATAATAAAGTCATTATTCCGCGGGCGACGGGGTATAATATTTTTAGCCGAGCTCCGCCCGCAAGGAGTGCATATGAAAAGAATAGCGCTGATAGGCAGTACAGGCAGCATAGGCAGGCAGACCATAGAAGTCGCGCTTGAAAATCCCGATAAATTTAAAATAGTTGCAATGGCGGCGGAAAGTTCGCATGCGCTTTTCAGCGAGCAGATGCAACTTGTAAAGCCTGAATACGCTGCTCTTGCAAACGTTTCCGCGGCGGAAAAAGTAACAGAAGTGCCCGCTGGGACAAAGTTTTTCGGCGGAGAAAGCGCGGCGCTTGCCGTATCTTCCTACAACAATGCCGATATAGTCCTCGTCGCGGCGGGCGGTTTTGCGGGGCTTAAATATTCCGTTGCGGCAATAAGCGCGGGCAAAACTCTTGCTCTTGCCAACAAGGAAACGCTGGTTTGCGGCGGCGACCTTGTAATGCCTCTCGCAAAAAAAGCGGGCGTAAGCATTCTGCCCGTGGACAGCGAGCATTCGGCAATCTGGCAGTGCCTAGGGTTCGACCTCGGCGCGCCGTTCAGACGGCTTATAATAACTGCAAGCGGCGGCGCGTTCCGCAATCTTTCCTTGAAAGAGCTGGAAAACGTTACGCCGCAGATGGCGCTCAGACACCCCACGTGGAATATGGGCGCAAAGATAACCATAGACAGCGCAACCCTTTTAAACAAGGGCTTTGAAGTAATTGAAGCGCATCACCTTTTCGGCGCGGACTACAATAAAATAACCGCCGTTCTTCATCCGCAGAGCATAGTGCATTCGATGGTGGAATTTGAAGACGGCGCGGTGCTCGCCCAGCTTTCCTACCCTACGATGAAGCTTCCCATACAACTTGCGTTGTCCTGTCCGAAGCGCGAGGGGTTAAGGGGCGCTGAACTTGATTTTGCCAAAGCGCTTTCGCTCGACTTTATGCCGCTGGAAGCACAAAAGTTCCCGTGCTTTGAACTGGCTTCGGAGTGCGGAAGGGCGGGCGGAACGTTGCCCTGCGCGCTTAACGCCGCGGGCGAAGTGGCGGTGCACGCCTTCCTTGCGGAAAGCATAAAGTTTACCGATATTGCGCGCGTAATCGAAAAAGTTGTAAGCGGGCATAAGCGCGAAGAGTTGCAAAGTTTTGACCAGCTTTCCGAAGTTGACGCTTGTTCCAGAGCGGAAGCGCGTAAGTTCATAGCCGCGCTTCAATAAAAATTATTATATAAAA
>CAJLLH010000100.1 GCA_905207385.1 uncultured Eubacteriales bacterium | reverse complement strand
GAAAAGGCGCGCCCGCCGCTGACATTAATTATTCAACATTGCATAAATTGCGAGCGTTCACGTTGCCGCTCACGTCTGAGTTCAGCGCACCCTTGTTCTTTCCAGATTTTTAGTGCGCACCGCGTCCCACACCTTGCCGTACTCGGCAACGAGCATGGGAGCAAGCGCAAGCGCCGCCGCTATAAGCCACTGCTGCCAGGTTAAACGCGCCATATCAAGCGCGCCCGCCACGGGAGGTATTGCGGCTATAAGAGCAAATACCGCCACCATTGCGGCACAGCTTATATAAAGCTGAGGGTTATCCTTTATGCGGTATTTATACAGCATGCTTCTGCTGCGCACGGTTATGACGTGAAGTATGGACGTCCAGCCAGTTATCAAAAACGCCATCGTTCTGCCTGCCGCAAGCGAGCCCGCCGCGCCGCCGAACTGAACGTTCATGCCTATATAATAGCCCAGCAGCGTTGCCGCCGCGAACACAAAAATCTGCTGTATTATGACTTCCATAAGCCCGCCGCCGAAAAAGCTTTCTTCCCTGCCTATCGGCTTGCGCTTCATAATTCGACTGTCCGACTGCTCTTTTGCAAGCGCAAGTCCGGGAATGCCGTCGCCCAACACGTTGATTATAAGGAGCATTATGGGCGTTAAAGGAAGTTCCCAGTTTATGAACTGCGCGAACAGCATAACCACTATTTCGGAAATGTTGCACACGAGCAGAAAATAAACGAGCTTGCGTATGTTTGAAAAGATGTTTCTGCCCTCGCCTACCGCCTCTATTATGGTGGAGAACTTATCGTCGGTTAAAATCATCTTTGCCGCGCTTTTGGAAACTTCGGTGCCGTTTATGCCCATTGCAACGCCTACGTCCGCCGCCTTTAATGCGGGCGCATCGTTGACGCCGTCGCCCGTCATTGCCACAACTTCGCCGCGCGACTGCCACGCCTTTACTATGCGTATTTTATCTTCGGGGCTTACCCTTGCATACACCGAGTAAAACTCTATGCTTTCGGCAAGCTCCTCGTCGGAAAGGCGGGAAAGCTCCTGCCCCGTTATAACGCCTTCGCCCGCAACAATTATGCCGAGTTCGCGCGCGATTGCACCCGCCGTTGCCGCGTGGTCGCCCGTTATCATTACCGTGCGTATGCCCGCAGACTTCGCCTTTGCTATAGCCGCCGCAGCCTCGGGGCGGGGCGGGTCTATTATGCCCACGAATCCGTTGAACGCAAGATCTTTTTCAAGCTCTTCCATATTTTCGGGAAGTCGGTCAATCTTTTTGGAAGCGAGCGCGATTACGCGCAGCGCGTCCTTTGCGAATGAGTCGTGCACTTCGTTCAGTCCGTGCATATAATTATGGTCGGAGCGGTCGAACGGAAGCCTGTCGAACGCGCCCTTGGTAAGGACGAGGTAGCCGCCCTCTTCAAGCGCATAAACGTTGGTCATCATCTTGCGCGCCGAAGAAAAGGGTATTTCCGCCACTTTTTTATGCTCCGACTGAAGGGCGACGTAGTCTGTGCCCTTACTTTCGGCAAGGCGTATTATAGCCGTTTCGGTAGGGTCGCCCAGAATTTTTTTGTTGCCTTCACCGTCCGTACCAACCGAAGCCGAGCACGCAAGGCATAATTTTTTAAGAAAATCGATTTGCTCCGCGCTGAGTTCCGCGTCGTCGCCGACGGGTTCGCCGCCGTATACCCACAGCCTTTTTACCGTCATTCTGTTCATGGTCAAAGTGCCGGTTTTATCCGAACATATAACCGAAGTGCTGCCCAACGTTTCCACCGCCTGCATCTGCCGCACGAGCGCGTTTTTTGTAGCCATTTTTTTTGCGCCGTAGGAGAGTATTAGCGTTACTATAAGCGAAAGCGTTTCGGGCACGGCAGCAACGGCAAGCGTTACAGCCGACATAAGCATATCGGTTAGGTCGTGTTTGTACACGAATACGCCCACCACAAACATTATTATAGCCGACATTATGGCAAGTCCGCTTATTACTTTGCCTACTTTGTCCAGCCTTACCTGAAGGGTGGTTTTCTGCTGTTTTGTATCGGTAAGAAAGCGGGCTATTTTGCCCATCTCCGTGCTCATGCCTGTGCGCGCGACAACCGCCGTCGCGTTGCCCGAAGTTATGAGGCAGCCCGAAAATACGCAGTTAACCCTGTCGCCGAGCGGCACTTCGCCGCTGAACAATGCGCCCGCGTCCTTTTCTGCGGGTACGCTTTCGCCCGTGAGCGAAGATTCGTCCGCGGCAAGGCTTTCAGAGCGGATAAGCCGCGCGTCTGCGGGAACGAGGTCGCCCGTCTTAAGGTTTATGATATCGCCGGGGACAAGCTCTTCGGGGTTCATTTCGCGCACTGCGCCGCCGCGCAGAACGCGGCATATGGGCGAGGACAGCGAAGACAGCGCCTCCAGCGCGTTCTCTGCACTCTTTTCCTGCGTTACCGCAAGAATTATGTTCATTATTATTATCACGAAAATGACAAGCGGTTCTATAAGGCTTTGAACGCCCTCCCACTCTATCACCGACATGGCAAGGCTGAGCCCGCCCGCAATTAAAAGTATTATTGTGGATACATCCTTAAGCTGGGAAAGTATCATTCGGGCAATGCTCTTCTTTTTCTGTTTTTCAAAGGCGTTGCGCCCGTACTTTTCAAGGCGCGAGCGCGCCTCTTCCTCCGTAAGTCCTCGGGATAAGTCTGTACCGTAATCTTCAAGCGTCTGTTCTGCCGAAGAAAGGTAAAATTCTTTTGTTTCCGTTGCAGAAACCTGTACGGGAGTTTTTTCGGTGTTATGCATTTTTTAAGCTCCTCTGGGTTAGTTTGCGGAATTTTTCAGCAATTATATAAGCAATATATAAGTAATGTCACGGCGCAAGAATAAAATTTACCGCTGGCTTATTATATATTATAAGTGTGAAAATTATATGAGCAAAGCAAAAAATCGGCGAAAAAACCAATTCCGAAGAAAAAATCAATAATTTTTTAACAACAAAATGCGGTTAATCGGCACATATATCGGGGGCAATTAAAAAAATCAATTAATTTTCTTTTGATTTAAGCTGGCATTTTAACGCATATTTTTTTGCTCAGGCACAATTTATTTGCGCGCTGTTGACAGCAACGCCATGTATATGTTATAATACAAGCGTATACGAAAATATACACGGAGGACTGTATGGACTGGTTCCTTGCGCTTAGCGCCGCGGAAAAAACTTATTTCATAATAGCCGCGGTGGCAAGCATTTTTCTTGTTATTCAGATAATAATAATGCTGTTTTCTTTAGGCGGCGGCGATATAGATATGGACGGTGGCTTTGACAGCCCCGACATGATAGACGATACCGACGGCGGACTTTCCTTTTTCACCATAAAAGGACTTACGGCGTTTTTTGCGCTGGGCGGCTGGTGCGGTTTTGCCGCTCAGACCTCGCTTGGCGACAATATCTGGGCGCCCATTCTAATCGCGCTGGCTACGGGCACTGTAGCGCTGCTCGGCGTAGGATTTGCTATGCGCGGAATTGCAAAACTGCAGTGTTCGGGCAACCTTGTAAAGAAGAACCTTATAGGCACGGTTGCCACCGTTTACGTAAGCATACCCGAAAAGCGTTCCGGAAGGGGCAAAATAACGCTTACCGCTCAGGGCAGCTTTATGGAAATTGACGCGATGACGGACGACGGCGAACGCATACCCGTTGACAGCACCGTGGAAATTGTGGAGTACAACGAAGATTTTGCGGTTGTAAAAAAAGTATGACCGCTTATCAATATTATTGAGGAGAATATGTTATGACAGAGGCTATTATAGCTATTGTTGTTGTAGTGGTGCTTTTGCTGTTCATGATCATTCTCACCGTTGCGGTGCGCTATAAAACCTGCCCGCCCGATAAGATTATGATTATTTACGGTAAACTTAAGGCTTCTTCCGACGGCACTTATCATTCGGCGAAGTGTCTGCACGGCGGTGCGGCGTTCGTATGGCCGTTCTTCCAGAAGTATACTTTTATGGACCTGACGCCGCTTTCTATTTCGGTAGACCTTAAAAACGCGCTGTCCAAACAGAATATACGCATAGACGTTCCCTCCATCTTCACCGTAGGCATATCGACCGACTCGGGTGTTATGCAGAACGCTGCGGAAAGGCTGGGAATGCTTAAAATGGCGGAAATAAGCGACCTTGCGCGCGATATCATTTTCGGTCAGCTGAGGCTCGTTATAGCCACCATGAACATAGAGGAAATCAACTCCGACAGAGATAAATTCCTTGAAGCCATTTCAAGAAACGTTGAGGGTGAACTTAAAAAAGTAGGTCTGCGCCTTATAAACGTTAACGTTACCGACATCACCGACGAATCGGGTTACATTACCGCTCTCGGCAAGGAAGCCGCGGCAAAAGCCATTAACGATGCGCGCGTATCCGTTGCCGAAGAAGACAAAAAGGGCGCAATAGGTCAGGCAAACGCCAAAATGGAAGAGCGCATTCGCGTTGCCGAAGCCGAATCTGCCGCAATCGACGGCGAAAACAGGGCAAAGGCAGAAATAGCGCGTTCGCAGGCGGTACTGCGCGAAAAAGAAGCCGAAGCGCTTAAACTTGCCGTTGCGGCAGAAAAAGTTCAGGCGGCGAAAGCGCTTGAAGAGAGCTACAGCGCAGAACAGTCGGCGGAAATTGCTCGTGCCGCACGCGAAAAGGCTACGAAGGAAGCCGACGTCATCGTCGCCGCGGACATTGAAAAGAGAAAGCTTGAAATAGAGGCCGAAGCCATCGCCGAACAGCTGAGAAGAAAGGCTAAGGGTGAAGCAGACGCCATATTCTGCAAGATGGACGCCGAAGCGCGCGGCGTGCGCGAAAAGCTTACCAAACAGGCCGAAGGTATGGACGCGCTTGTAAAGAGCGCCGGAACAGCGCCCGACGCCGTTCGCCTGCTAATAGCAGACAAACTGGAAAACATTGTTGCCGAACAGGTAAAAGCCATTTCCGGCGTGAAGATAGACAAAGTTACCGTATGGGACGGCGGTCAGAATGCCGACGGAAAGACTTCTACGGCAAACTTTTTATCGGGACTTTTAAAGTCGCTCCCTCCGCTTGAAGAAATTTACAATATGGCGGGGCTTTCCCTTCCGAAAATAATTTCGCCTGTAAAAGAACAGGAAAAGGCTGAAAATGTATCCGCCCCCGCGGCGCCCGAACAGAATCAGCCCGCAAAACCCGAAGAAAAGACAGACGGCGCAAAGAAAAAGTAAAAATAATATTTCAAAGGCGCGCGGCTTAAA
>CAJLLH010000099.1 GCA_905207385.1 uncultured Eubacteriales bacterium | reverse complement strand
AAATTTGCCGCGCGCAGCCGGCTTGATTCAGACAAAATGCAAAAAACGCTTTGCCGCCGCGCTTTATGCGCAAAAGGGGCAATTACTTTTCGTAAACCTTGCGGGAAAGTATGCCGATGTAGGGCAGATTCCTGTACTTGTTGGCGTAGTCGAGGCCGTAACCTACGACGAACTCGTCGGGAATGTCGAAGCCGACGTAGTCTGCCGTTATCTGAGCCTGTCTGCGCGAAGGCTTGTTGAGTATGCAGCACATTTTAACGGAGAGCGCGCCCTCGGCGAGCAGTCTTTCGCGCACGGCGTAAAGAGTGTGGCCGGTGTCTATAATGTCCTCCGCGATTAAAATGTGCAGTCCCTTGGCGGAAAAGCCCCTTGAAATCTGGATGCTTACCTCGCCCTGAGGGGTGGTGGCGTTTTTGTAGGAAGAAGCTTCTATGAAGGAAAGCTCCATGGGAACGCTTATGTTCCTTATGAGGTCTGCGCAGAACACAGCGCCGCCGCGCAGAACGCCTATTACGGCGAGGGGCTTGCCCTCGTAATCGCGGGAAATTTCTTCGCCGAGTTCCTTAACCCTGCGCGCGATTTCTTCTTCCGAATAAAGTACCTTTTCGATTGCCGAATCCATAATCTCTCCTTGAAAGGCGCGCCGCGGCGCGCAAAATTATTTTTTCTGCTGTAAAAGCAAGCAAGGCAAGCGGCGCCGCGCGCCGCTTGCCGCATTTTTAAGTTTTAAAAATCAAATCAGTTGAGCTTGTCCTCGCCGCCTACCGTGAAAGCGTAAACGTCCCTGTCTTCGGGGAAGATGGGTCCGTTGAGCACGGGAAGGTTGAGGGGTGCAACGTATGCCGAAGCCGTAAGGTTGGTAACCGCCGCGCGGAGATAGGGGAACAGAAGCTTGGTGCCCTCTATTACGAACTCCCTCTCCTGCTCGCTGCCTGCAACCATGTCTTCCACTTCGAAAGTGCCTACAAGCGTTACGTGCAGGTCGAAGGGCTTGGGTTCGGCTTCGGTGCTTTCAACCTTAAGGGAAAGGGCGATGAAATTGAGCTTTTCGTTATCCTTTACCTTGCGCACCTGACGGGAAAACTGGGGCTTTATATCCAGACGGGAATTGGGCTCGAGCTTTACCCTGTTCATTTTGAAAGAAAGTTCTTCGGCGCCTACGCCTCTGAAATGAATTTTCATTGTAAATATCTCCTCTGATCATGTAATTAATTGCGCGGCGCCACAATTTTTTGCCTTATGGTTCCGACAGTTATATTTTAAACCAAAAAACAGATAAACCAAACAGTTTTTAGGCGGTTTTTGAAAATTATCCGCAAAAATATTAAAATTGCCCGCCGCAAATGCGTTTTCCCGCTTGTAAAACGGGCAAGCTTATACTATAATAAGTCTGTGAAACCTGTAAATTTAGACGGCATAAGAAAATTGCTTTTAAAATGCGAAAAACCTTCGCGCTATATCGGCGGAGAATTCGGCGCGCCCGCGCCCGAGTGGGGCGACTTTACTTTCTGCGCGTGCTTCCCCGACCTTTACGAAGTGGGAATGAGCAATCTCGGCATAAAAATCGTAGCCAAATCGTTTGAGGACCGCGGTATGTGCGCCGACTTCTGCTTTGCGCCCGCAAAAGACTTTGCCGACGGCATAAAAGAGGCGGGCGTACCACTTTACTCGCTCGCGCTCAAAGCGCCGCTCGGCGATTTTGACATGCTCGGCTTTTCACTGCAGTACGAGCTGTGCTATACCAACATGCTGTACATGCTCGACCTTGCGGGCATTCCGCTTACGCGCGAAGAGCGCCGCGGCGGACGCTATCCGCTTATAGTTGCGGGCGGACCGTGCGCGGTAAACCCCGAGCCGCTCGCCGATTTTGTGGACATATTCTTCATAGGCGACGGCGAAAGCGTGGACGCAGACGTTGCGGAAATTTATAAAAAACACGGCGGCGCGACCGAGGAGTTTTACAAAGAAATAAGCGCGCTGGACGGCGTTTACGTACCCGAGCTTACAGACCCCGTTTACGGCGACGACGGAAGGCTTGTGCGCTTCGACGGCGTTAGCAAAGTAAAAAAGGCGCTCATAAGCGACCTTGACGGCGCTATATACCCCGAAAAATTTGCCGTTGCAAACTGCGAAAGCGTGCACGACAGAGCGGTTATAGAGGTAATGCGCGGATGTTACCGCGGGTGCAGATTCTGCCAGGCGGGATTTATTTACCGACCCGTGCGCAAGCGCTCGGTAAAAACGCTTACGCGGCAGGCGTGCGCGCTGATTAAGAACACTGGCTACGGCGAAGTCAGCCTTAACTCGCTTTCGACGGGCGATTACGGCAGACTTGCCGAGCTTATTTCCTCGCTCAAAAAAGAGCTTCCGCCCGAAGTTACGCTTGCACTCCCCTCGCTGAGAGTGGACAGCTTTGAAGGCGACTTCGCTCAGGACGCAAGGAAGACTTCGCTTACATTCGCGCCCGAGGCGGGCACGCAGCGGCTGAGGGACGTAATAAACAAAGACATTACCGAAGAAGAGATTTTAAACGCCGCGAAAAGCGCGTTCAATGCGGGATATTCCGCGGTCAAATTGTATTTTATGATAGGCCTGCCCACCGAAACTTACGAGGACCTTGACGGCATTTGCGAAATCTGCCGCAAAATACAGGTGCTGTACTCTTCGGAAAAGCGCAAAAAAGCGCTGCGTATTTCCGTATCGGCAGCGACGTTCGTGCCCAAGCCCTTTACGCCCTTCCAGTGGGAAAGGCAGGCGGACGAAGACGAAGTAAAAGCCAAACAGGACTACATTTTGAAGCGGCTGCCGCGCGGGGTCAAATTCAGCTGGAGCGCCTACTACCCCTCCTTCCTCGAGGCGGCTTTGGCGCGCGGCGACAGAAGGCTGGGCAAAGTTATACTTTCCGCGTATAAAAACGGCTGCATTTTTGACGGCTGGGATAACTTTTTCAACGAAGAAGGCTGGAAAAAAGCCTTTGATGATTGCGGCATATGCGGCAGCGAATACGTGCGCGAGCGCGGCGTTGACGAGCTTTTGCCTTGGGATTTCATAGACGTGCTGGTAAGCAAAAAATTCCTCGCTCACGAACGCGAACGCGCGTACGCGGGCAAGGTTACGGGCAGCTGCTCGGCGGGTTGCAAGGGCTGCGGCATGCAGAAAGCATGCCCCGCCGCAAGGGGTGAATATGATTGCCTTTAAATATACCAAAACGGACGGCGCGGAATTTATTTCGCACCTCGACCTTTTAAGGCATCTTGACCGCACTCTGCGCCGCGCGGGAATCGAGGTGGAATACAGTCAGGGATTTCACAAGCACCCGCGCATATTCATGGGCAATCCGCTTGCGCTCGGCGTGCGCTCGGTAAGCGAATACTGCACCGCCGACACGCATTTTGACGGAGATTTTTTAAAGGCGTTCAACGAATGCGCGCCCGGCGGGATAAGATGCCTCGACTTCAAAATCACAGAAGAAAACCCCAACTTTGCAGAGAGCATAAAAGCCTGCCGCTACGAAGCGGTGGGCATAAACAAGTTCGACCCCGAAGAAATACTTGAAAAAGAGAGCATAATAATTACCGACATGCGCGGGCGTACGGTGGACATTCGTCCCAGAATATGCTCGATTGAACGGCGGGAAGAAAAGCTCGTTTTTACGCTGTGCTGCGGCGAAAAAAACCTGCGACCCGACCTTTTCTGCGAATACGTAAGTTCGCTTTACGGCGGCGAAGCCGCATACATTTTAAAAACTGACAGCTTTGGCGGGACGGTATTTTAAAAATTTGACGCGGAGGGCGGCAAAGCCCTGCGCTTTACGGGAAATATGGCAAAAAAAGTAATTTATTTTGACAAACTTTGCGGCTTTTCGGTTACGGCGGTTACCGAAAACGGTAAGCTTACCGACTGCAGATTTACCGCCGAGGACGGCGCGCCCGCAATAGGAAATATTTACAAAGGAACAGTCGTGAACGTGCTGGAAGGTATGCAGGCGGCGTTTTTGGACTGCGGACTTGAACGCAATTGCTACCTTTCCGCCGAGGACCTGCCATACGGCACGAAAAACGGAATTTCGTCGCTTAAAGCGGGCGACGTGATGATGGTTCAGATTATAAAAACTCCGTGCGGAAAAAAGGGAGCTAAAGTTTCGGCAAGAATTTCCTTTGTGGGAAAAACGCTTATTTATCTGCCCAACAGCGAGTTTGTGGGCATTTCGCACCGCATTGAGGACGACGAGCTGCGCGAAAGCCTTATGCTTGCCGCAAGAAAGGCAGTAAAAAAAGGCGAAGGACTTGTAATACGCAACTCCGCCCCCTTCAGCAGCTATAAACAGATACAAGACGAGCTCGATTTTTTGAGGGCGGTTTACCAGAAGGCGGACGCCGTTTACAAAAAAGCCGAGGCGGGCACGCTAATCTGCACCGACTTTACCATGCCAGTGCGCGTAATGCGCGAATTTACCGAGTACGACGTTTCTTCCATCGTTACCGGTTGCAAGGAACAGTACGAGCAGATTAAAGAACTGGTTAAAATGATACCGGGCGGCAAAAAGATAAAGCTGGAACTTTACAAGGGCAAGCGCGACATGCTTGACGATTTGGGCGTAGCCGCCCAGATAAAAGAGGCTTGCTCGCCGCGCGTGTCGCTGGGAAACGGAGCTTACCTTATAATAGAGCGCACCGAGGCGCTGACCTCCATAGACGTGAACACGGGCGGATTTATCGGCGACGACAGCCTTGAGTATACCGTATACCAGACAAACATTCTGGCGGCACGCGAGATTGCAAGGCAGGTTAAACTGCGCAATATAGGCGGTCTTTTCGTCGTGGACTTCATAGACATGCGTCAGCCTGAGCACAGGCAGGCGATTGCAGAAGAGCTGGAAAAGTCGCTTAAAAGCGACAATGCGCCATACAGAGTGCTGCCGATGTCGGAATTCGGGCTTATAGAGTTTACAAGAAAGCGTTCGGGCGAGGAACTTGCCTCCGTAGGCATCAAAACCTGCCCCGTGTGCGGCGCGGGCACAGATTTTTCCGACGAGTTTTATATGCTCACCGCATATTCGGAAGTGCTTAAAACGCTGGACGGCGGAGCGCAGACGGCGTGCGTGAAAGTGAGGCCCGAAGTGGCGGCGATAATTTCCGACAGGCGGGAATTTGCCGACAGCGTGCGCGAAAAATTCCCCGACGCGCGCGTTTACCTTATACCCGAGCTTGAAAAGCACACGGGCGAATGCATATGCCACGCAGAAGGAAAAGATTTTGTTCCGCCAAACG
>CAJLLH010000098.1 GCA_905207385.1 uncultured Eubacteriales bacterium | reverse complement strand
GAAAGCCAGAATGGCTTTCGCGGCGCTTGAATTTATGTTGTAAACTAAACACCGTTTGGTAGCTAATTTGGGGCAAATGTCAACGGTGCTGCGTAAAAGAAATGTTTAATATAAGGAGTATACTAAACGTCGCGTAGTGTTAATTTAGGTCAAATGACAATGAGGTTGTGCAAAAGAAACGTTTAAATATATAAGCGTAAACTAAACGCAGCTTGGCGGTTAATTTAAGGATAAAGACAACGGCGTCGAGTAAAAGCAGTATTTAAATTCGTGGCGTATAGTCAACATCTCCTGACTGTTAATTAGTAGCTAAGGCAACCGCATCGCGGAAAAGTTAAAATAAAGCGCAAAATTGCAAGTTTTTTCAGGTGGACGCAAAGCTTAAAATCGTATATAATATTGTCGTACAAAAAATTTTGTCCGCCTCAAACAGTGCGGCGCAAAAGGGGTAGTTATGGGGCTTGGAAACAATTTGTATAAAGCAAGAAAAAGCAGCGGGCTTTCTCAGGAAGAAGTTGCCGAAAAACTGGGAGTAAGTCGCCAGACGGTGTCTAAATGGGAGACGGGAGAAACGCTTCCCGATATCCGTCAGGCCGCCGCGTTGGCGCATATGTACGGTGTAACGCTTGACGAGCTTACGCGTTATGATGCCGATATAAAGGAAATCGAGCGCGCGATAGACAGCATAAGCGAAGAAACTGAAAGAAAGGTGGACTGGACTAAACTATGGAGCAGAAAATACCCTGTGCTCGCCACCTATCAGCAAAAGGTGGATATACCCAGATATGCGGAGCAACTTTGCGTTCTGCTTAAAAGGTTGCAGGAAGAATACGGTTACGACAGGCTGGACAGTTGCCTTGTGCTTAAAGATATACTTGCGCACGCGTGGAATAAGGGATACTGATACAATAATCTGCTTTTTTTAGGGCGCGCGTAAATTTACGCGCGCCCTAAAACTATAGACTTGCAATATTTTAAAACGGGCATATGTGCGGGGTAAATTAAATTGCACCGCACATATGCCCGTTTTATTAAGTTGAAATTTCAGTCGGCGTCTTCATCAAGCGCTTCAATGTAAAAACTTACTGGTCTGAAGCCGTCGTTGCAGGATATCATGGCTGATTTCGGGTTTTTCATCCACCCGTCGTACAGGTTTTCGCCGCCGCTTGCCAGCGCAAGCACGAAAGGCGACATGCTTTCCCACGCGCTTGAACACAGTCCCTCGGGTTTGTTCCAGCCGTCGGCTATAAATGCGTCGCCTTCCTTCAAATCGCAGGCGTGCTCTATCGGGTTTTCGTAAATCGCGCTCAGGTCTTCGTGCCGCGCTATGCGCATTACGGTAATTTTACACTTTTTCATGAGTATATTGTATCACGTTGCACCGTATTTGTAAACTGTGTAATTTTGCTTGCATTTAACAAAATAATTGTGCGAAACGCAGAAAAAACGGCGGCTTCACGCTTTTTGAAAATATTGTTTGACATCTAACTATAATTTTGATAGAATGCGGGTGTTTTCTTGAATTTCACGGCGTGGCAAGCTTTTTATTGCCTGCGCCGTGCTTTAATTTGAAGTTGTCGCGCGCAATTGGTGCGGGCATATGCCGCAATTAACTTGTGTTTTACGCTTTAGCCATTAAAGTACCCGTCTGCGCGGATAACGATTTGAATGTTTATTTTGGAAAAAGAGGAGGTTTTATGGTAAAGGAAATTGCCGGGAGCTTAAGGGAATACAAGCGTCCTTCTATAGCGACCCCGGTACTCGTCACTTTTGAAGTGCTGCTCGAATGCCTTATACCGTTTGTAATAGCAAAACTCGTAAACGAGATACAAGCGGGTTGCGGGCTCGACGTCATACTCAAATACGGCGCCGTGCTTGTGGCTATGGCAGTGGCTTCGCTGGTATTCGGTGTTTTGTCTGGCGCAATGTGCGCCGCGGCTTCCAGCGGTCTGGCTAAAAATCTGCGCAAAGATATGTTCTACAAAATACAGTCTTATTCTTTCCAGAACATTGACCGCTTTAATGTATCTTCGCTGATAACGCGTATGACTACCGACGTTACAAACGTTCAGACGGCATATATGCTTCTTATACGCCTTGTAATACGTTCGCCGCTTATGCTTATATTCAGCTTTGTAATGGCGTTCGTCATGGGCGGCAGCCTTGCGTGGGTGTTCGTTGCGGTCGTGCCCCTTCTTGCGATAGGTCTTACCGTTATAGTGGTAAAAACAATACCGCTTTTCCGCAGGGCGTTCCGCAAGTACGATAAGCTCAACAGTTCTATACAGGAAAACGTTAAAGCCGCTCGTGAAGTCAAGTCTTACGTGCGCGAAGAGTACGAGCAGGAAAAGTTCGGCGTCGCCTCGCACGAGCTCAGAAAAGACTTCCAGAAAGCTGAAAGAATTCTTGCGTTCAACCAGCCCATAATGCAGTTCTGTCTTTATGTGGTTATGTGCGTGGTTATGTCGTTCGGCTCTTACATAATTATAACCAGCGCGGGTCTTGAACTCAACGTCGGCGAATTTTCGTCCATACTTACCTACGGCTTTATGATGCTCAACAGCCTTATGATGCTTTCCATGGCGTTCACGATGATAGCCATGGCTGGTGAATCGGGCAGGCGTATAGTTGAAGTGCTTACTGAAGAAAGCACGCTTAAAAATCCCGAAAACCCCGTAACGGAGGTTAAAGACGGCTCTGTAGACTTTGACGGCGTAAGCTTCAAATACTCCGCCGCGGCAGAAAAGAGCGCGCTTTCCGATATCAACCTGCATATCCGTTCGGGCGAAACCATAGGCATAATAGGCGGCACGGGCTCGTCAAAATCAACGCTCGTTCAGCTTATTTCAAGGCTTTATGACGTAACAGAAGGTTCGGTAAAGGTCGGCGGCATCGACGTAAGGGAGTACGATATGGAAGTGCTCCGCAACAGCGTAGCAATGGTGCTTCAGAAGAACGTTCTTTTCTCGGGCACGATAAAAGAAAACCTTCGCTGGGGCGACGAGAACGCTACCGACGAGGAAGTAGCCGAAGCCTGCCGCCTCGCCTGCGCCGACGAATTCATAGAGCGTTTCCCCGACAAGTACGATACATATATCGAGCAGGGCGGCGCCAACGTATCGGGCGGACAGAAGCAGAGGCTCTGCATAGCGCGCGCCCTTCTTAAAAAGCCTAAAATTCTCATTCTTGACGACAGCACGTCGGCTGTGGATACCCATACCGACGCAAAAATACGCAAGGCGTTCAGGGAATACATCCCTCAGACCACCAAAATAATTATAGCTCAGCGCACCGCTTCGGTAGAGGACGCGGACAGAATTATAGTTATGGACGGCGGCAGAATTAACGATATCGGCACTCACGCCGAGCTTTTAAAGCGCAACGCCATATACCGCGAAGTTTATACCTCGCAGAACAAGGAGGGACACGACCTTGAAGACTGAAAAGAAAAAAGGCGTACTTCTCCGCCTGTTTAAAACGGTATTATCTTTCTATCCCGTGCTCCTGCCCGTAGCCATAGCGTGCATAACGCTCACCGCTATTGTCGGCGCAGTTCCCGCCATATTCATGCAGAGGGTAATAGAAGGCATATCCAATGCCTTTGAATCGGGCGCGTCCTGGGAAGAAGCCGGCGGACCCATTCTCCGCGACGTATACATTTTAATAGCGCTTTATGTAACCTCGCTGGCGACGGGTACGGCGTTTGGTCAGCTTATGACGATAATCACGCAGGGCACGCTTGAAAAACTGCGCGATAAAATGTTCAACGGCATGCAGAAACTGCCCATACGCTTTTTCGATACAACCGGGCACGGCGACATAATGAGCTATTATACCAACGATATAGATACTCTGCGCCAGCTCGTTTCCCAGTCCTGCCCGCAGATACTCATATCTGCAATAACCGTGCTCTCGGTATTCTTCATAATGCTTTATTATTGCCTGTGGCTCACGCTTGTAGTGCTTGCCGGCACGGCGGTTATGCTGCTTGTAACCAAGCGCATAGGCGGCGGCAGCGCGCGCTATTTCATGAAGCAACAGCAGGTTATAGCCGAAGAAGAGGGGTACATAGAAGAAATGCTCGTAGGTCAGAAGGTTATCAAAACTTTCTGCCACGAAGAGGCAGCCGCCGCGGGCTTCGATGAGGTAAACGACAGGCTTTACGATGCAAGCCGCCGCGCAAACAGGTATGCAAACATGCTTGCTCCCGCGCTGTTCAATATAGGCAACGTGCTTTACGTAGTCCTCGCTGTTGTTGGCGGAATATTCCTCATTCCCGAACTCGGCGTGCATAACGTAAGCTTTTCGGGTATGGCTATATCCATAAGCGTTGTCGTGCCTTTCCTTAATATGGCAAAGCAGTTTACGGGCAACATCAATCAGGTTTCCCAGCAGGTAAACTCAGTCGTAATGGGCATTGCGGGCACTGCGCGCGTGTTCGACCTTATAGACCGCCCGCCCGAGGTGGACGACGGCTATGTAACCTTAGTGCGTTGCAGGGAAGAGAACGGCGAAATAAAGGAATGCGCCGAGCGCACCGGCATGTGGGCGTGGAAGCATCCTCATCAGGCCGACGGTTCGGTTACATATACAAAGTTGCAGGGCGATGTGCGCATGTTCGACGTTGACTTCGAATATGAAGAGGGTAAGCCCGTACTGCGCGGCGTTTCGCTCTATGCAAAACCCGGACAAAAGGTAGCTTTCGTAGGTGCGACTGGCGCGGGCAAAACTACCATAACCAACCTTATCAACAGGTTCTACGATATAGCCGACGGCAAAATACGCTACGACGGCATCAACATCAACAAGATAAAGAAAGCCGATTTAAGGCATTCGCTCGGCATGGTTCTGCAGGATACCAACCTGTTTACGGGCACGGTAATGGATAATATCCGTTACGGCAAGCTCGACGCCACCGACGAGGAGTGCAAAGCCGCCGCAAAACTTGCGGGTGCGGACGACTTCATAACCCGCCTGCCCGAAGGCTACAACACGTTCATTTCGGGCAACGGAGCTAATCTTTCGCAGGGTCAAAGGCAGCTTTTGTCCATAGCGCGCGCCGCGGTTGCCGACCCGCCCGTCATGATTCTTGACGAGGCTACTTCGTCCATCGATACCCGAACGGAAGCCATAGTTCAGCGCGGCATGGACGCGCTCATGAAGGGCAGAACGGTATTCGTAATAGCGCACAGGCTTTCCACCGTCAAAAATTCCGACGTCATAATAGTGCTCGACCACGGTCGCATAATAGAGCGCGGCACGCACGAGCA
>CAJLLH010000097.1 GCA_905207385.1 uncultured Eubacteriales bacterium | reverse complement strand
AAGAAGCCGTGAACGAAGTAAGCGGACTTTTCGATTATATTCTGTGTGACAAAACTGCGCTTAAAGCCTGCAGCCGCGCCGTTGTGGTAACCGAACCGTATACCCCCTCCGTCAAGGCGGCAGACGCGGCGGTGTGTGCGCTTAAAGACGGCGGCACGCGACTTTGCGGAATTATCGTAAACAAAGTTAACGGCGGACTGGCTTTAAACGGAGATATACCTTACCCCGAAGACATAGCGTCAGCGATAAACGCGCTGCTTTTCAGCTATGTGCCCGAAGACCTGATGCTTACGCTGGGACAGTGGCGGCCTTACAGCATGAAATATTTTAAACTGGCTGCGGCAAGGCTTAAGGGGAAAGAAGTCAGACTGCCCGTAACCGAGTCGGGTTATACAGGGGCAGGCGGATATTTCCGAAGGAGGATGCGCGAAAAGATATGAGGACGAGAAAAAGCACAGCCGTGCTTGAGCGAGAAATAATGACAGAGACGGAGCGCGGGCTTTTAAAGCGCGACATAATGCGCGTGGCAGAAGAGTATTTTGAAACGGACGGCGAAGCCGAGGCGGACATAACGCGCACTGAAAACGGATTTTCTGTATGCATTCTTTTCCGTGCGCGCAGAATAAAAAAAATATGGAGTCCGCAATAATCAGTCTGCGTCTTTAAAACTTAAAGTGCGAAAAAAAGCCTGAAAGCGACAATATTTTTGACATAATAAGGTTCACAACCCCACCCGATAAAAAAGACAGACCTGCAGATTTTGCAGGTCTGTCTTATTATGCTTTTGAACAGGTTTAAATATAAAAGGTGCGCACATATGCCGCAAATACCGACATTTTTTTATTGCTGCGCGGAGGCATAAATTGCGCTTACCGCGGCGGCAAGTTCCTCGCCGTCTCCGCATAAAGGCAAAGGCGCTTTAACGGCGTTGCATCTGTTTTCTGCGCCTTCGGCAGAGGTAAGACCCGTGCCGTGGATAGTTTCGCCGTTGGGCCAGTAAATCTGAGCCGTGGTAAGTTTAAGGGCTTCGCCCGTTAAGTAATTCACAAAAGTTGACTGCATTATGCCCTTTCCGTACGTCCTGCCGCTTTTGGCTTCCTCTGCGGTCAGCCCGACTGCGGAAAGATAACTTTCGGAATACTCAGAAATGTATATATTGTCGTAATCGGTTACGCCATAGCTTATAAGGCAACCTATAAGCGCTTCGGAAGCGCTCGCCGAGCCTGAATTTGCCAGAATGTAAACTTCGGTATCCTCACTTATTACGGGCTGGGAAGATGCGGCTTTGATGTCGTACACCTCCTCCGCTCCGCTGCGGTATTTGGCAGTCATTGCGGGCAAACCGTCTTTGCACGGCTCGAAGCAAGCCGCAATCTGCTGCATTACCGATACCAGTCCGCCTCCGTCGCTGCGCAAATCGATTATGAGCTTGGTGCAGCCTTCTTCGTTGAATTTTTCAACCGCCGCGCGGAACTGGGCGGGCGCGTTGCCGTAAAACTGCGAAAGGCTGATGTAGCCGGTATCGTCGTGCAGATACTCTATTTTATCCGAACTGCTTTCCGTCATTTCAAGGGCAGAATCGCCGGTAAAAGTCCAGGCATTATCGTTAGTGGCAAAAAGAACGTAACTTGTGGAATAGGTATCCTTTGTAACGGTAAAACTATTTTCAGAGGTATTGAAAGTAACCGTAGCGTTTTCGCCAAGACCTGAAACAAACTCGTTGAAGTCGCTAAGGGAATTGAATTGCGAAGTAACACCGTCGACGGTGCCGGAAAGAATGACGTCGCCCGCGCGCAGCCCCGAAGCAAATACCGGGGAATTGCCTACTACCGACATAACGGTAAGACCCATGCCTGGTATATACGAACAGCTAAGACCAAAACCGCTCTTGAAACCGGAATTCGCGCTCTGCTGGGCGGCATACTCTTCCGCCGTGTAATATTCGGAATAGATGTCCAGATATTGCGCAACTACCGCGTCGAGAGCTACCTCTTCGGCGTTGTCGGCGTCTATTTCCTTATAATAATACTCATTAATTATTTTCATCGCCCAGTCGAAGGACGAATTGCTGAGCGCGCCCTTCGTCCAGAACCCTGCGAAGAACGCAAGCACGAGAATAGCCGCCGCGCCTATTACCGACGCTGTTATAAGCAAAGCCTTTTTAGTTTTTGAAATTTTCATTTATCACCCGAGTGCAAGTCAGCCGTGCGGACGTTTGCCGTATGTAACCCGCCCTGATTGTGGCCGCGGGCATAAACGGCGTAAAGCAACCTGAACGCAACCGCATCGGCAAAGGAACGGATGTCAAGTCCCGTAGACCTTTTGATTTTGTCCAGACGGTACATCATCGTGTTTCTGTGCATATAAAGTTCGCGCGCGGCGGCGGATATGTTTAAACTGCATTCTATGAAGCACTCCGCGGTGCGCATGAGTTCGGCGTCGCCGAAAACCTTTTTAAGCCCCTTAAGGTCGCAGAATGCGGCAACCTTCTCCACCTGCTTTTCGCTGATGCAGGCGGCGGCTTCTATCAGAGCAAGGCTGATTTCCGAATGTTCGCGCTGAAGATTTGCTCTCTCGTTGCGATTTTCGTTTTCCATCTTTGCACCTCCTTTTAAACAATTATACTACGATATTGTCGTTCAGGCAACACGCAGGGCGAAATATGCGCGAAAATGTGTTGAAAACGCGGTGAACTTTTTGTTTTATTTCAAAATTTACGCCGCGGCATATAAATTTATCTGCCTCACAGCGCATAATTTATTCATAAAATGAAAATTAACGCAAATAAAATATTCTGCGAAGCCGGCGTTCTGCCGCTCGCGGGACAACGGCAGAATTTTGGACAGCTTTTTCAACACCTGAAAAAAACGTTCAATTTTTTGCTTTTTAATATCGTTTTTGCCCTTGACATAATACCGTTTTTGTATTAGAATATATTATAGACAACGGGGCGGATAAAGCCTTGAAAAAAAACTTCCGCGCCGCCTGTCTCCCCGCGAAGTCGAAGCGGGGCAACAGACCAATTCCCGAAAAAAAAAAAAATTAAATTTCAGGACTCAAAAATACTACTGACGGAGATTAATTATGAGTACGAACAAAGAAAGCAAAAAGTATTTATCTGTAGTAACGTACTGCATAGCGCTCATCTGCCTGCTTCTCGGGTTCTTCCTTCCCATTTTCAACGGAAAGGAATTGCTCTTCATGGCACTTCCCGACGCGTTCTGCACCACGTTCGGCATTGACGGCAACACGCTGGGCGACGCGTTCTCGCGTACGTATCCCATCATCTTCACGGGTACAAAAACCACCGTTGACTTTGCCGCTGTAGCTATTACCGCTTACGCACTGATTACGGCGATCGGCGTTGTTATGCTTATCCCCGTTCTCGCAGCAAAATCAAACAAGAAAACCGCTAACGCTTGCGCTTACGTAATCGAAGTTGCAGCTTGCGTTGTTCTTTTCGTTTACACCATTATCGAAATAATGCTTTACCTTACCACGGTAAGCGCCAGCGCAAACGCAGAATTCAACTGGGATTACGGCGTTATAGGCATCGCATTCGGCGGTACGCTTCTCATGCTCATAATTCAGTCCCTCGCATACAAGAAGGGTTCGGGTTTCATGAAGCTCGTAATGGCTGTACTCGGCGCAGCAGGCGTGCTTTGCCTGTTTGCCATCCCCACCCTCTTCAGTCTTGAAACCCAGTATGTGCTCGACGGCAAGCTCTGGATAACCTTCCTCGGCTCGCAGATGGATGGCATAAGCCTTATGACCCTGCTTCTTACTGGCGGCATCGACGCAACCGAACTTGTTTTTGCAAGCACCGAAATTTTAGCAAAGATTGCATTCGTTTCCGTTGCATGCGCGGCACTTATGGCTATAATAAACTTCGCTCTCGATATAATGGCAATCGGCGCAACCACCAAGAAGGGTACGCTTGTTGTTGACGTTGTAAGATACGTTATCGAAGCGCTGTTCATTATACTTGCCGTTGTAATGATTTTTGTAGTAAAAGCAGAGGGCGTAAGACCCGCACTTTTAATGTACGTTCTGCTTGGAATAGCTGTTATCCAGCTTATAATTTCTGCAATAAGGTGCGCTGCATATCAGCCCGCTCTTAAAACTGAAACCAACGCAACCGTTCCCTCAACGTACTTCGACGATACTACTGCTCCCGCAGCACCTGCTCCCGCATATGCGGCACAGCCTGCACAGCCCGCAGTACAGCCTGTATACCTTCAGCCCGTATACGCAGCGCCTGCACCCGCTCCTGCGCCTGCAGCACACGCTCCCGCATCTCATACTACCGGCGAAATAGTATACACCGCTAAGGAAGTTTATCGCGGACCTACAGATTCGTTCATATCCAGACTTACTGACAGCGAAAAGATTGAATTTGCAAAGCTTTTCCTTGAAAAAATCAATGGCTCCTACGCCAACATTCCCGACTATGTAATAGGCGGCGACAACAAGGAATTCTTCTCTTCGATATTCATTTATCTCGGCAAATTCCGTTCGCTTCTTTCCGACGGTCTTATGAACAAGATTTATGAAGAACTTAACCTCCTCAATTAAAATATAAAATAGAGCCCCGCTTTGGCGGGGCTTTTATTTTGCCTTTTATTATTTTTAAACGACCTTACTTTTGCAAGATTCAGACTTTGCCGATACTAAGCTTTGCAGAGTTTATGTTTTAAAGAATTTAAGGTTTGCAGTGTTTATGACGGCTTTATATGTTAAGTTTTGCGGCAACTACTATCCCCTAGAATGTAAACTTACGGCGCTTAAGTTTCCATAAAGCTAAAATTAAAAAGATAAAATTAAATTGAAGACTTTAACAATAAACCGCTAAGCCAAAATTAAGCAAATATCAAAAGCAAAGTCTGCTTTCAAGAAACAGCAAAATCTTAGCAGGTAAGTTTAAACTGTTTTCTTTTTAACGCTTGCGATTTCGCATGCACGAAAAAATTACGCATAATAAAAAAGCAAGTACTCCCCCACTCCATCGCATTGAAATATCTTATACAGTTGCTTAAACTGTGCAGAAATAAATTTTGCACGCCACCTTCTTTTCGCATTGATATTTAAAATCAACCGATAAAAAGCTTTGAGCTACCTATAAAGCCAGGCAAACATAGTAAAAAGGCGACCTGTATGCATAAAGTTAAAGTCAGCCGTCGCGCAAAGTCAGACGCCGCGCAAAGTCAGCCGTCGTGCAAAGCCAGACGTCGTGCAAAGCCAGACGCCGCGCAAAGCCAGTGCCGCGCAAAAGCAGCCGCCACGCAAAGTCAGCCA